>CAZJYL010000143.1:0-6450 GCA_964550265.1 uncultured Bacteroidaceae bacterium | reverse complement strand
TAATAATACAATATCTGTTTTTGCCAATGCCGGAACAAGCTTTATGACACCAGGTCTTAAATCAACAGGCGGAACAATATTGGCAGATGACACGGTTAATAGTGGTCAAAAGCCAAATCCCGATTTAAAGCCGGAATCAGGAATTGGATTCGATGGTGGTTTAAACTTACGCTTGGCAAGTAATATAAAATTATCATTGCGAGGCTTTTATATTTCTGTTCAGGATGCAATTATTGATAATGTTGTTCGCCAAAGCCCTTCGCAAACAATGTCGGTTAATGCAGGTAAAACATCTTCTACAGGACTTGAATTTGAAATCAGTCAGCAGATAAATACCTTGTCATATTGGTTTGCTAATTTTACTTATAATACTACCACAATAGAAAATCCTTTTGATGCCGATCAAGATGGTGCTCAAGTACCATTTGCTCCCGGCATGATTATAAATGGTGGTATTTCTTACACCACTCCTTTTGGTCTTACCGTTACCCCATTAATCAATTATACAGACGGATATTTCGACAGCAGCTCAAAAAGCGGACGCACCGAGTTTAAACCCGGTTTATTACTAAATGCCACAACTTCGATGGAAATCTATAAATACGGCAATAACAAAATAAGCTGCTTTGCTCAATTTTATAACATTACCAATAATAAATACGAAATGCCTTGGCAATTTATGGACACAGGCTTTGCTACAACAATTGGAATTAAAGCATCGTTTTAATGTAAGCTAATGTTTGCTTCATTTAACAAAGTAAATAGTATTGGCATTATTATTTTTTACGGAATAATAATGCCAATATTTATTATCAGCTGCAGTTCATCTCCAAAAAAACATAGTAATATTGAAGTTGTTGATTTCAGAGGGCAAAAAATTAATCTGGAAAAGCCTGCGGAACGCATAGTGTGCTTGATAGAAAGTGCAACAAGCGGCTTGTTTATGCTTGATTTGGGCAAAAATATTATTGGCGTGTCAACAAATATTTACGATGATGATATTTATAAATATTATTCCGTTTTAGACGAAAGAATTAGAAACAAATCGCTGCCAACACCGGGTAACTGGGATTTTGTAAGTATTGAATCGGTTGTGGCTCTAAAGCCGGATATTGTAATTATTTGGGCATCGCAAACAGAGTCAATTAATGCTTTGGAAAATATTGGAATTCCTGTTTATGGCGTAATACTAAATTCATATAACGATGTTTACAAGGAGATTGAGGATTTTGGATTACTTACGGGAAAAACTCAAAGAGCAGATAGTTTGATTTCCTACACTAAGGCTGAAGTTGAAAAATTAAAAAAAGCTGCAGAAAAAATTAAAATTCAAAAATCCGTTTACTTCATGTGGGCGCAGGGTATGCTGGAAACAAGCGGAAAAAACAGTACGGTTAACCAGTTAATTGAACTTGGGGGATGCACAAATGTTTGCATTGAAAATGAAGAACATTTAATCGTAAATTCGGAAAAAATAATAGAGTGGAACCCCGACATCATTTTAATGTGGTGCAACGGCAAAATGGAGCCGGAAGATGTGTTTAATAAAAATGAATGGCAATCAGTAAATGCTGTTAAAAACAAAAATGTATTCGAGTTGCCATCAATATTCTATTCCGACTTATGGACCCTGAAGTTTCCACAGGCAGCAAGGTTTTTAATGCACAACGCATATCCCGAACTTGATGTCTCAATAAACCCCGATTCATCATGTAGCGAAATGACAAAGTTTTTATACAATACTACACTGCCTTTGCCATGAAAAAAAACAGATTGATACTATATATCGTTTATGCCTTGCCTTTACCGCTGATAGTATTATCAATTTGCATCGGGCCTTCTGATGTTTTTAATTTCAATGACGCTTTAATCTGGCTAAAAAATCATCTGTTCTGCTCAAATGAACCAAACGAAAACAGTTATATAATACAAACTATTTTATTGAATGTTCGTTTGCCAAGAATATTACTTGCATTTATGGCCGGTGGCGTATTAGCTGTTTCAGGTGCAGCCATGCAGGCAATATTTCGCAATCCCCTGGTTTCACCTTATATTCTGGGACTTTCGTCGGGGGCTGCATTTGGCGCTGCGCTGGCTCTTTCAATATCATTTGCCCAAGTACAGGTTTTCGCTTTTGGCTTTGGCCTGATAGCGGTGGCAATGAGCTACCTGGCTGCAATACGTCAAAAACAGGTCTCTACTGTTTCTCTTATTTTATCTGGAGTAATTGTTGGTGGCATATTTACAGCCTTGTTGACCATTGTGCAATTTATGAGCGATCCTTTTAAACTGCAAACAATTGTAGCCTGGACAATGGGGAATATGCACAATACAAACTGGGCATCAGTTGAATCTGTTTTTATTCCGGTTATTCTGTCAATATTAATACTATTTATTTTTCGATGGAAACTTAATGTATTGGCTTTGGGTGACCAAGAAGCCCAGTCTTCAGGGTTAAATCCCCAACGAAGCAGAATCATTGTTCTTGTTGCAGCTACACTGGCTTCATCGGCAATTATTTCTGTTACGGGTGTTATCGGGCTTTTCGGGTTAATAGTACCGCACATGGTAAGAATGATGGTTGGTCCAAACAACTCTGTTGCTATTCCTGTCAATTTCGTTTTTGGAGGAATGTTTTTATTAATAATTGATGATTTTTCCAGAACATTATATTCGTTTGAAATTCCTATTGGAATATTTACCATGTTGATTGGCGCTCCTTTTTTCTTGTATCTGATGAAAAAGACAAAAACTGTATGGGAATAAATAATACAAATTTGTCAATACGTGATTTGTCATTTAATTATGGCGAAAAATCAATATTAAAAAGCATAAACTATGATTTTAAGCCAAATAAATTAACGTTTATTTTAGGTCGGAACGGCAGCGGGAAATCAACATTGCTGAGAATAATGGCGGGGCTTGTTAAACCAAACAATGGACAAGTTTTAATAAATTCAAAAAATATTTCTGATTTTTCTTTAAAGGAAAGAGCATCTGTTTTGGGGTTTATGTCGCAGCATCATACGGCAATTTTTCCATTTACCGTACTTGATGTTGTATTAACCGGCATGGTTTCCACCATAAAAATAGCACCCTCAAAACAAGATTATGATCTAGCTGCTAAAGCAATTGAACGCGCCGGTATTGCTCATTTAACAGAAAGGATTTATACCGAATTGTCAGGAGGAGAACAACAACTGGTTATGATAGCAAGAGTTTTGGCTCAACAACCTAAAATATTACTTTTGGATGAACCAACATCAAGTTTGGATTTTTGCAATCAAATACATGTATTGACTTTATTAAAAAAATTATCGGCTGAAGGTATTACTGTTATTTGCGTGCTTCATGACCCAAATGCAGCTTTTCAATTTGGAGATGAATTTGTTTTTCTTAAAGACGGCGCAGTATTTTATCCTGACAATGATAGTAATATTAAAAGCCCAAACTTCCTTTCATCAGTTTTTATGATGCCTTTAGACATAATTTCAATTAAAGACAGAACAATTATTTATTCAAAAGATTTACCTGAATGACCGATATTGCCACAATTGCCGCAGCATACGACGCAGGAGTTGAAGAAGAACTGAACCGTCTTGTTTCAACACCGGTGTTTATGGCTGAGTTCGACTTAGTAAAAGAGTATTTGATCAAGTACATAAAAAAAGGTTCGGTTGTAATGGATATAGGTGCCGGCCCTGGCAGATACACAGAGTTTTTATTAAATTGCGGATGCAAGGTTGGAGCCATTGATATTTCCAGAATATCATTAGAAGTTCTAAAATCAAGACTAAATGAAAACAATAAAAACAATTTGCTTTTTCAAAAAACATCTTGCTCTTCAAAGATAGATTTTGTTGAAAGCAATAGCGTTGATGCTGTTTTACTAATGGGTCCAATGTATCACTTAACTGACATGGAAGAACGGCTGACATCTTTGAAACATGCCTGTAGAATATTGAAAGATGACGGTGTTCTTTTTTGTATATTTATGAGCGATTATCCAATAACCCGGCAACAAAAAAATGAAGAGACCAAATGTATTACATCTACAATATTTCAAGGCTATTGCATTGAACAATTCAGATGTAATGTCATATCGGCAAGATTGCAATTGCAGACAGCCGGCTTTAAATTAACAGAAGTTCAAAATCTGGATATGGTAAACGACAAAGCCTCAGATACGTATTTGGATGCAAAAAGCATAAAAAACCTATTATTGAGTATGTCTCCACACAATGCCGGTTTAGCCTCACAATTTTTATGTGTTGCAAAAAAAATCTGATTATGGAATTTTATAACAATCCTCGCGAAGAAATACATCAGGCAATTAAGGCGGAAAATACTAATCTGCTTATGCAGAAAGCTGCACAGATGCATGGGCATTATTGTCCGGGATTAGCACTTGGAGTATTGGCCGCAACAAAAGCAATGAACTTGTTATTGGCAGAATCTGACGGCCTTGAAGATTTGCTTGCCATAACAGAAACCAACAATTGTTTTTCTGATGGCATCCAGTTTGTGACGGGTTGTTCCTTTGGAAATAATGCTCTTATATATAAGGATTTTGGCAAAACAGCATTTTCCTTGGTTTACCGAAGTGGGAAAGGTGTACGGATAAATACCAAGCATAACTCACAGGATGTAATCAGAGCTTCATTCCCTGATTCAGAAAACTTATATCAAAAAGTGATAAAAAATCAGGAAAGAGATTCACAATTAGTTGAAGATTACAAGAAATGGGCATTTCATCGTGCCTTTGGCACACTTACGTTGCCATTTGATTTGCTGTTTGATGTCAGATTTATCGAAATAAACATTCCTGACTATGCCAAAATAAATAAAAGCGTGGTCTGTAAAAAATGCAACGAAAGTATTATGGATACCCGTGCAATCAATAATGAAGCAGATAATTTTTTATGTATAGAATGTGGTGATTATAGTTATAACATGCTTGATGGCAATGGTATTCATCACATTGAATTATCAAACAACAAAACAAAATAAGTATGCATATTCCAGATGGTTATTTAGGTCATGAAACATATATCCCTCTTATAGGCATATTTGTTGGTTCAGCAGCTATAGCTGTTTTAAAAGTAAAAAAAGAATTACCAGTTAAAAACATTCCTTATTTAGGGATGGCTTCAGCATTCTCTTTTATTATAATGATGTTTAATATACCTATACCGGGAGGAACAACAGGACATGCTGTAGGAGGAGCAATTGTAGCGATATTGCTTGGACCTTGGTCGGCAATGATTGCAATTTCTGTTGCCTTAATAATTCAGGCACTAATTTTTGGTGATGGAGGCATAACTGCAATCGGCGCTAATTGCTTTAACATGGCAGTATTTATGCCAGTTGTGGCATATTATACTTTTAAAGCAATACGTATGAAGTCGTTAATGAACAATAGAATCATATTAGCTGCTTTTTTTTCAGGATATATTAGTTTAGTTTTAACGGCTATTCTAACTGCAATTGAGCTTGGATTACAACCATTAATATCCACCACAGCCGACGGGAGACCATTATATTGCCCATATGACTTATCAATAACTATTCCGGCAATGGC
This sequence comes from uncultured Bacteroidaceae bacterium, assembly GCA_964550265.1. GTDB lineage: Bacteria > Bacteroidota > Bacteroidia > Bacteroidales > DTU049 > GWF2-43-63. The sequence goes on along the minus strand of CAZJYL010000143.1, from coordinate 869 downwards.
TATTGAGCATTTACTTTTATTTGGAATTGCAGAAGGGCTTGTAACCGCCATTGTAATAAAATATTTTTTAAAAAATGATTTTAATTCAATATATGCTATAAATAAAGGAGGAATAAATGAATAAAACTCAAAAAAAAATTATAGTATTTTTGGTAATATTACTCTTTCTTACACCTATAGGTATTTTTTTGCCAATGGTTTTTAATGCAGGCGACGCATGGGGTGAATGGTCGGCTGAAACCGTCGAAACATTAATAGGCTACGTGCCTCAAGGCTTACAAAAGTATTCCGAAATATACCAAGCGCCAATGCCTGATTATACACTAAATACAGAAGACTCTCACATTGAAAAACAGTCCTTATTTTATATTTTATCCGGTATTATTGGTGCAACTTTATCGCTAGTAATAACTTGGTTAATTTCTAAATCAATTATTCGCAAATGAGTCTTAACCCTCCTGTTTATCAGCCAAAGTTGCAAAATGTCAAGAGTAATAAATTCAGATATAAAAACTCTATATCGTTTTTAGACAAAACCATAAAAGCTGCCGCAAACTCAATTAAAACAATATACATACATTCCGAATCAACTGCACGAAATAAAATTATTTTTAAAATTAATCCTTTAATAAAGTTTTTTTCATTCATTTACCTTATTGTCTCAATTAGCCTTTGTCATTATATAAGTTTACAAATTATATTCAGCATAATAATCTGTATTCTATATTTAATATCTGATATATCTCTTCGTCATGTTTATAAGAAAATTTTATTTTTAACGGGAGTTTTTGGTTTTTTGATATTCATGCCTGCTTTATTTAGTCGTCCCTTAAAAAAAGCATTTTTCAAACCGTCCATAGTTTGAAAAT
>CAZJYL010000142.1:0-6521 GCA_964550265.1 uncultured Bacteroidaceae bacterium | reverse complement strand
ATTTGGCAGTTGGTCTTTAAGCTTAACAAAAAGAGTAATTTCTCCAGACACAGGTAAATTCATGTCAGGCTCAATTTCGATCAAGTCCGTATTTCTGGTTTTGTATTTAAGGCGGACTTGTCCGGCGTTTTCAGCTTTAAATGAGCAAAAATCGGCTGTTGCTTCCCATTCTTCTATTTGCTCAGGTATTAATTTATTGAAATTCCTAAAATCGCTTAAAAAAGCATAAACAGTGTTTTGGTCGGCATTTAGCACAACTTCTTTACTTTCGAATTCTGCCATGATTATTTCCCCCATGTATCCGGTTGCTGGCGCCATTGGCTCAACAACTCAATTTGTGACTGTTCTATAGTTCCCAGTTCAAGAGCCGTTTCAATTAAATTTGGATAATCGCTAAGTGTAACAAGCGGACAATTGGCTTCAAGAAAACTTTTTTCGGCATGCGGAAAAGCATAAGTGAATATTGCAGCCATGCCCAACACGGTGCCTTCCGCATTGCGAATTGCTTCTACTGCCTTTAAACTTGAACCTCCGGTAGATACAAGGTCTTCTATAACCACCACTTTTTTGCCCGGCATCAAAACCCCTTCGATTTGGTTTTGCAAACCATGGTCTTTTGCACTTGAACGTACATAAATATATGGCAGATTCATGTCCTGGGCTATAAGAGCTCCCATGGGTATCCCTGCCGTAGCTACACCTGCAATAACTTCTGCGTCGGCAAATTTATTGCGAATAGCTTCAACAAAAAAATTCTTGATTTGTGTTCTTATTTCGGGATAAGACAGAGTTTTACGATTATCGCAATATATTGGAGACTTCCATCCGCTTGCCCATGTAAACGGATTTGTCAAATTCAATTTAATTGCGTTTATTTGCAAAAGCAATTGCGCTGTAGTTTTTGCTGTTTCGGGCGTATAAATCATAATTTGATGTATAAAGTTTTTATTGGCGACAAAGTTATTAATTTCGTTGAAATAGCAAACGAATTATATGATCCCGAAACGGTTTTTCATGAACCGGCGATGAAAGATATACAATCTTTGCTATTCAAAATATTTTATGATAAAAAATATTGCGATTTTTATTTTGTTTCTGATAATGCCGAAAAGCTTTTTATTGCGTTTTATTCAAAAATGCATATAATTACTGCTGCCGGTGGGGTAATTATTAATGAGCAAAACCAGATTTTGTTTATTTTTCGCAGAGGACACTGGGATTTGCCAAAGGGTAAAATAGATTATGATGAAACGGCTGAAGATGCTGCATTGCGCGAAGTAAAGGAAGAAACCGGAATTAAAAACGTTGAAATATTAAAAAGACTAAATTCAGTATTCCATGTTTATACAATTGGTGATGAATGGATTTTGAAAGAAACTCATTGGTTTTTGATAAAGTCAAACATATTTGAGTCTTTCACTCCTCAATTAGATGAAGGAATTACTGAAATAAAATGGAAGAATAGAAATGCATTTTTGGATATAAAAAATAATGCTTTTAAATCTCTTCATGAGATAATATTGAATGTTTACGACACAATATTGGTTTAATTTTTAGAATTTGTCTTTCCCTCAATTGTTTTTTGAAACAATTCAAATAACCCTTTACTCGGCGAAGGCGAGAAATATTCTATAATTTTTCCGTTTTTATCAATAAATATTCCATGAGGGAATGACACTAGACCAAGGTTTTCGGCCAAAACCCAATCATTGTCAAAATGATAGATGTCGAAATTAAACTTATTGTCTTCAAGAAAGTAATATAGCTTCAGAGGTTCCCAGTCCATTGCCACACCAACAAATCTGATACTGTCGCCCCATTTTTTTTGCAATTCGTTTAATACCAATAACTCTGAGAGACAAGGTTTGCTCCAAGTAGTGAAAAACAACAAAAATGTGTATTTGTTTTTTAAAGAATCATTGGTAAAGACATCACCGTCAATAGATTTGAATTTGAATAATGGCAATTCATTTCCTTTATTGAAACGGGTTAGCATATATATAAGGTTTTTAGCTATTTTGGATTGTATATCGAATTTTGTTTTAGTGGCGTATAAGCTAAGTACTTTAATAAGACTATCTTGATTTATTGCTTTGTACGAATACCATTCGCGCATATTCATGAGCATTACCATTTCGCGAAGTTGTTCATTTCGCAGCATTGAATCCTTTCCCAAAGAATCTATTAATCCGTTAAGATTGGGTTTTATATTTATATTTGATACTATGTCGTATGGCTGGATTTTTTTTGAAACACCAAAAATAAAATCAGAAAAGTAATTACTTAAAAAATCCATATAAGCTATGTTATCATATAGAATAGGTCTTTTATAAATATACTTATCAAACAAGTATATCCTGCTTTTGGATTGAGTATTTAACTGAAGTAAAGCGAGAGAATATTCAACATAGTTTTTAAAAAACTCATTATTGATTTTTGAATATTTCTCTGAAATACTCAAAATGGTTTCGTCAACTTTATTTTTTTGAGGTCTTATAAAAGAATAAGACGATGTGTTTTTGCTAATACCCGATAATTCAATTATGCAAGCTGAAAAATCTCTGTTGAAATCTGAAATAATTTGATTAATATCTAAAGAATCTACATTTGTTATTTTAAAATAAAGCTGTGCAGTAGATAACATTGAAACATTAATTCTGTTGGGATCTTTATAGTCAAACGAATCAAATTTCAATTCATAGGTTTTGTTTGCCGGAATATAAATTTCGCCGCTACTAAAATCCATTATTCTAAAGTAAGCAGTTATAATCTGCTTCTCATAAACGTTTAGCTCAATTTTAAAATGTCCCAGACTGTCAATTAAAACATTGGCAATCAATCTTTCTTTATTGCTTATATAATCATCTTTAGTATATAACCTTACATTGAGATTTTCAGCTCCCGGTGCAAAACCACTGATAATAGATTTTGCCGCATTTGAATTGAAATAAAAAAATAAAAACAATATTACAATAAGGTTTCTAAAATTCATGAATTTGCTTTTATATAATAACGCAATAAATTTTACCTTATTGCCAATCCGTAATTTGTTTTGCAACAATGGACGGAACAAACTTGCTAATATCCCCTCCATTACGGAGTATATCACGAACAATCGATGAGTTGATTGGCGTATGCTCAGGACAGGAAAGTAGAAAAACGCTTTCAATTTCAATGTTTAATAATTTATTTGCCTGACCAATACTCCTTTCAAATTCGAAATCGACAGCACTACGCAACCCCCTGATTATAAATTTTGCATTTTTTTTCATGCAATAGTCAACAGTTAGACCGTGATAAAACTCCACACTCACGTTTTTTAAATCTCCAATAGTTGTTTTAATCCACTCAATTCTTTTTTCCACAGGGAAATATCCCTGCTTATCTGCATTAATACCTATTGCAACAATTAATTCATCAAATAATAATGCTGCACGTCGGATAATACATTCGTGGCCAATTGTTATTGGATCAAATGATCCCGGGAATACGGCAATTTTACTCATGATGATTTAATTTATATTCAAATTTAGAAAAAAATCATATACGATTAAAACCTCTTTGTCTCAATGCCTCAAAAATCAATATGCCTGCGCTAACAGATACATTTAACTACGACACTTGACCCAACATTGGTATCTGAATCCACTCGTCAGAAATTTTAAGAGCCGAAGACGACACGCCATTTTCTTCGCTGCCTAAAATAATTGCCGCAGGAACATTAAAATTTGCCTCACTATAAAGTTTTACTGCTTTTTCACTTGCAGCAAATAGACGAATACCACTTTGCTGCAAATATTTTAAAGTACCATTAAAATTTTTTGTTTTCACAACTGGCACATTTAATAAAGCACCTGCCGAAGCCCTGACTGCATCTGCCGTTACCGAAACGCTTCTGGTTTCAGGAATGATAATTCCCGTTACTTCGGCTGCATCGCAACTGCGGGCAATTGCTCCAAAATTACGTACGTCTGTAATGTTGTCAAGTATTAAAAATAAAGGACTGCGACCATTTTCATAAGCATTAATTACCAAGTCTTCAATTTTGTAATAGTGAACCGGTGCAATAAATGCAATAACCCCCTGATGGTTGCCACGGGTAATTCTCATAAGTTTTTCAACTGGCACCCGCTTGATTTGTATGTGCAAATGACGCGCATCACTTATTATTTCCGAAATACCCGGCTTTCGATCAGAACCTGTGGCTATCAAAATATGATCAATAGGCGTTCTTTTTTCAATTGCCTCTCTTACCGGATGAATACCAAAAACAAAATCTGTATCTTTCATGTTATTGCCTCCAAAAATCTACTGCTCTGAACCAATTATCCTTATAAGTAGGGTTTCTTTGTAAAATGTAATCATTGTCACTAAATTTATTTTTCACTTTTTTAAATGTAAAAGTAGTGGAAAAAAAATTGTTTTCTTCACCATAAATCCATATCTCGCTTTCATCAGAACGATAAACAAAATTTGGCACCCCAAAAATAATAAAAATCATGCCCCTGTCGGTTTGCCAGCCTTGTATATATGATGAAAACAAACGATTTGCATTTGTCACTCTGCCATAATATTTTTTGATTAGATTTTTAGCCCTGTCTTCGTGCCCTCCTATTTTTAGCCAGAACGATTCTATTGCTTCTGTTTTATTTGAAGACTTAGCTATATTTTCATATTCCTTTCGTGCGGTAATATATCTAATTGGCTTAATCATGTCTTCATGTGAGCTAATATTCGGGAACCCCGCACTGGTGCATAGAACGGTAAAACCGTCTGTAAGTCCATGGTCGGATGAAAAGAAATAAATACCCCGAGAAAATGTAGTGAAACTAAAGAATTTGTTTTCTGCTGCAGACAAATTACAAAAAACAGAGTCAGCATTAATTTTTTGTGCTGTAATATTTTCTAAAACGTATGGTGGTGATGGTATGGCAAATGAGTCTTTATAAAAATAACATTTTAAATTTTCCGGCATATCGCCGTTATATTCAAAAAATATTTGAGAATCCTTGTTTATGATATATGCAGATGGGATATTTAATAGATTTTGTGAAGGCTCAAACCATTGTGCATTATATTTGTTTGATTTGTTAATATCGATCAATAAAGATTGTTTTATGTTCGTGTTGTTGTCAGTAACAGATACATACATATAATAATTTTTCCCAAAAATAATTTTTAATGGAAGTTTAAATATTTTAATGGCATTAGTGCTGTCATATTTCACTTGTATGTTTGTATTGGTACTGTCAATCCATTGTTTGTCGTTTAATGAATTCAACAGGTATGTGTTAACATTTATATTGCCTATAAGAGTATCAGAATGCTGTTCCTTATTGTATAAAAAACCATCTGACATCAAATGTAAAACAAGCTCCGAAATGCTGTCGTTACGATGAATAATATATGCCGATTTACAAAATGGAGAAAAGTCTTCTTTATAGGAATACGCCATATTTTCAGTTGATACCCGCACAACAGTCTTGCATGCAGCAAATGCTACAAGGCAAATTAATAGCAAACACAAGTATTGAATTTTAATCTTCATTTAACAAACTCAATCTTTTTCGGAAACCAGCATGTGACGATAAGGTATTCTGGACTGAATAGAACGACCAAGAGTTACTTCATCGATATATTCCAATTCGTCACCAATGGATATACCTCTGGAAATGGTACTGAATGTAATGTTTAAATGCTGTAATTGCCTGTATATATAGAAAGCTGTAGTATCACCTTCTATTGTGGCAGATAATGCCAAAATAATTTCTTCAGCAGAATTGTCCTTTATTCGTTGCTGAATGGAATCAATAAAAATATCTTGAGGCCTAATTCCGTCAATTGGCGAAATTAACCCGCCCAAAACATGATAAACACCATTAAACTGAGATGTCCTTTCAATAGCCATAACATCTCTGATATCTTCTACAACACAAATCACTTTGTTGTCCCGTGCCGGATTGGCACAAATAGGACATATTTCAGTATCGCTTATATTATGACAAATTGCACAATAGTTAATTTTTTCACGCAATTCTATAAGGCTGTTCCCAAGTGATACGGATAAAGATTTGTCTTGTCTAAGCAAATGCAATGCAAGTCTTAAAGCCGTTTTTCGTCCGACACCGGGCAGCTTGGCCAGTTCCGACACGGCATTTTCAAGATATTTTGATGGTAAAGACTCGAAAAGCATGATATTTTTTACAAAAATACAAAAAATGATTAAGCTTTGTTTTTCTGTATAAGCCAAGTTTCTAACATTCATATATTAATAAAATTGGCACTTGATTTTTGAAAACTCTTTGTTTAATATTGGCATTTTCTGATAAGAATATTTCGGGAAGGGTAGTGGGCCGATTTGTTATTTAAAATAATTAGTCAAAAATGTGAAATTGAAATCACACTTTTGACTAAAATAAATTTATCTATAAGTATTGTAAAATAATTTAATTGCTAATGGATTTGTATAATATATAGATTAAATTATAGCCGTATTCACACATAATTGTATTTAATAAAAC
>CAZJYL010000141.1:0-6662 GCA_964550265.1 uncultured Bacteroidaceae bacterium | reverse complement strand
CTACATCGCTTATTTCAATTAAAGATTGATTTATCCGATTGGACAATTCGTTTAATTCGGCAAAATATTGTGATGAGTTTTGCAACAACTGTTCAACACGTCTTAATGCAACTTTTATGTTTTCATCTCCATCCGACAAAATTTGTAAAGACCCAAAAATTCCTTCGCCTATTTTTTCAGCATTTAACAGCATGAATTGTTCCTGTTCAAGCGACTCGAATTCGTCTTTGGAAATAGCTGCCTGCTCAAGCTCCTGATATAAAAAACTGTAATAATCTGTGTCGGTAGAACGTTGTGCTATCTGATTTTTTAATTCGTTTATTTTTTGTTTACAGTCGGTGTATTTTTTGTAAACAGTAGAATAATTTGTCAGCAAAACACTGTTTCCGCAAAACGAGTCAAGTGTTTGCATCTGAAAACGATTGCCTGCTATAAGTAATGTTTCGTGTTGTGAATGCACATTCATTATTTGCTCACCAATGTCTTTAAGCAAGGATAGCTGAACGGGAGTGTCATTTACAAAAGAACGGGATTTTCCACCCTGGCTTATTTCGCGACGGATTATAAGCTCCCCGTCAAAATCAAATTCATTGTCGGCAATAATTGCTTCAATTAAAATTTTTTCTACAATAAAATGTCCCTCAATAATGCATTTTTGTTGTTCATTCAGCAAAACCCCATGGTCGGCACGATTTCCGATTAACAAGCCTATTGCTCCGAGCAAAATGGATTTTCCCGCACCTGTTTCGCCTGTAATGACGGTGAAGCCTGAAGCGAAGTCAACATCAAGTTGCCTTATTAACGCATAGTTTTGTATGTGTAAAGATTGCAGCATGGCTATGACGAAAAGCAAAAATACAAATATTTCTGCTGGATGTTTTTATGAAAAATTTTAAATTATCTTAAATTAAATGATTTATCCCAAATATGGATTTCCGGTACGCTCGTCGCCAATGGTGGTGGCAGGACCGTGACCCGGATACACAACGGTGTTATCAGGCAGCGTGAGCAGTTTTGTGTTGATTGATTCTATCAGCAAATCGTAGTTTCCGCCCGTAAGGTCGGTGCGCCCAATGCTTCCGTTGAACAAAACATCGCCTGTTATTACAAAATTGCCTGAAGGAACATAAAGGCATATAGACCCCGGAGCATGACCGGGTGTATAAAGAATCTTAATAGTATTATTGTCAAGTTTTAATTCGGTTTCTTCATCAATAAAACCGTCGGGTTCCGACATTTCCATTTTGTTTATTCCAAACAAAGAGGCAAACATTGGTGCTTCATTTAATATTGATAAAGCTTCCCGGTGCATAAGCCATTTGATGCCAAATTCTTTTTGGGCAAAAGTGCAACCAAGTACATGGTCTATATGCGTATGAGTATTTATCAACATAATTGGTTTGCGCTTACCGTCATCGAAAAAACTTTTTAATTGCTTTTGCTCGGATTCGTTGCTGCATGCCGCATCAACAATAATACAGTCTCCATTTTCAGCCTCAAGAATATATGTATTCACTCCAAAGCTGTTGAAAACAAAAGTATGGATTAAAACAGCCATTAGATTGAATCTTGATTTTTTGATAGAATTTGAAAAAGAAGGTCACGTGCCCGGAAAAGTTGGGCTTTAACGGTGCCAAGTGGTAAATTTAGTTCTTCTGCAATTTCTTCGTAGCTGTATTCTTTATAATATCTTAATTCAACAAGCTGGCGATAATGTGGTTTTAATTTTTCAACCACTTCGCGCATTGTTTTATGTTTTTGTTTTTTTATGATTGATTCTTCGGGGTCAGGATGTTCGCACGGAATATTTTGTGCCATGTCCCCGTCTTCGTTGTACGTGGCCTGATCAATACTGGTTATTACCAGACGTTTTTTCCGGATATAATCTATACAATTATTTGAAGCGATTTTAAAAAGCCATGTACTAAACGCAAATTCCGGAGTGTATTGAGGAAGATTTTTAAAAGCCTTGCCAAATGCTTCAATAGTTAAGTCATCGGCATCTGTTGTATCATTGGTCATTTTTAACATCAAAAAGTAAATTGCTTCGCGATAATTTTTCATAAGCTCGGTATAGGCTTTTTGATCTCCATGCTTTAATGCACGCTGAACAAGTTCATAATCCCTTTTGGCTTTTTCGGAAAAATTACAATTTACTTCCATGTATCGGGCTTTCTAATTAAATTAGTTAGAAATAATAGCGTATTAATAACAACAATTATTGTTTCTAAGACAGGCGAAATTAATAATAATTTTTTTTCTTTCAGTTTTTTTGTTGCTCCTGAAAAAATAATCCACTGGCTTATCCATTTTAGCAGTATGGCGGATAAAACCATAATTATTTGATACTGAAATATTAGCAAAATGGCAGCAAGTATTGGAAAAAGCAAAATATTTAATTGATAAAGTCCAAGAAAAACTTTGTGTTTAAAACGATAGCGACTGCCGGTAGTAAGATGCCTTCGTTTTTGATAAAACCATGACCTGAAACTATGTTTGGGTTCTGACCACATAAATGCTTCAGGTTCAATGCAAACAGCAGTGTTATTTTTTCGCGCATGTTCCGATATAAACAAATCATCATCACCTGAATTTAGGTCGAAATGATTTGTAAAACCGCTACTATTTATAAATAAATCTCTTTTATATGAAAGATTTCGTCCTACACCCATATAAGGGAAACCTGAAAGCGCTGCCGAAAAATATTGAATTGCAATACGAACGGTGTCAAAGCGGATAATATAGTTTAAAAAAGTTTTACGGCGGTAATATTTGCCATAACCTAGTACTATTTCAGTTTTGTCGTGATATTTTTCAAGCATTTTTTTTATCCATAAAGGACCGGTTGGCCTGCAGTCGGCATCAGTTAATAGTAAATGTTGGTATTTAGCTTCTTTTATGCCGATTGACAAAGGGAATTTTTTTCCTTTACTGGTTACTTTGGAATTGGTTAGTCTGATGATTTTTATGTTGGGATTGTTGATTTTAAAGGCGCAAAGCAAATCCCATGTATCGTCTTGCGAATGATCGTCAACTATAACAACTTCAAATTCGGAATAGTCTTGATTTAATAAAAAGGGTAAATTTTCTTTTAAGTTTAAATATTCGTTTTTTGCTGCTATTATTATTGATACCGGTTTATAATCAAGAATCTTTGTTGCAGATGACTTTTTTTTATAAAAAGCAAATTTTCCGAAAAACATCAAATAATATATCAGATTCAATAATAGAGAAAATATTAAGATACATCCTGCTATTATTTCCCACAAAGGGTGTTGCTCAAAGTTGAAATCGTAAAGCATTTAAAAGCAAAAATACAGCAAAAAAGAGAGGTCAGAAAATCAATTTTTTTACTTTTTATAAACAAATTGTAAATTTTAATTCACTATTGTCCGATAAAAATATTTTAATTTGCCGGAGATCGTGCATTTACGCCAAACGCGGAATAAAAGCGGCAATGCATACCTTACTTCCGCCTTTTATCGTCAGCGGTTGATTTTTTTGTTTACTTTAAAAATTTTAATTGAGAATTTATTCGGACAACAATGTTTCTTTTGTTACTTTTCTTTTGGCAATGAAAAAGAAAAGTAAACCCCCGCCCGGCTCGATGGCACAAAAAGAATTAAAAATTTTTATTGAAATTTATTCGGACAACAATGATTTTAATTATAAATCCTTAAATAAAACCCGTCGTATATTGTGTTGTAGGTTAATGCAGGTTTTTTGGAAGGTCCGTTAACTATACTGCCGTCAGTTATTAAAAATCGGGAGCCACAAGAGGGGTCAGAGATTGTAAGACCGGAAGTATCAACCACAAGTCTTTCACAATCTCCTGTTGGATGATATGGGCAGGCCCGCTCAATTGCCACAAACGTTTCATACGAAGCGCGATAAACAATTAATCCTTTATATCCGCCCGTTAAATAAACATAACCTCCGATGGCATTTAAATCGTTGTAATTTGCGTTGTTAATATCAATATAAATATTAACAGGTACATAAGGAATCCTGTCTTCATCTTTATTGCATGACGAAAACACAGATATAGCCACAAATGTAAGCAAGGCAAAATATTTCAATATGATTACACGTTTAAATAATATTATCAAAGATAGTGAAAAACTTTTTTGTAAAATATTTTTCTAAATGCTTTGAAATAAAAAAAAGTTGTATTTTCGCTTTTTAAAGTTTTTATTAGCACTTTTTCCCGCTTATGAAAATAATGAAATATATTGTACTTATAATGTTGCTGCTTGCCCCTATAGCAACAATTCAATCCTGCCGTACGTCTAATATGGATAATAGGGAGCGGCAGATTCAACGTGAAAAGAAAAAAAGGCAGCGCAATGATACTGTTTTGTATCAAAAGGCTCTTAAAAATCACATGAAGTCGCAAACAAAAGAAACACGTAAGGCTATGCGACAGGCTCTTAATACAGCAAAACGTAACAGGGAACACAAAAAAGAATTTATTGTTAAGCGCTGGTTTAGAGAGTGGTTTGGATATAAACAAGAACGTAATAAAGGCTAATAATATAAAAGGGCTGGTTTCAGCCCTTTATTTTTGCAAATATGTCAGTATTACTTAGTGTTTGCAATTTATTTGTTGCTTTTGATAAATCAAAAGCTGTAGATGATGTTTCTTTTAATTTAGAAAAAGGTAAAATACTCGGCATTGTTGGCGAAAGCGGGTCGGGAAAGTCAATGACCGCCATGGCGGTTATTGGATTATTGCCGGAAGTTAAGAATATTAGTTGCTCGGGAGATATATTTTATTACAAAGCAAACGGAATTAAAGTAAATCTTTCCAAACTTTCAGCTAAAGAACTGAATAAAATAAGAGGTAATGAAATTTCTTTAATATTTCAGGACCCTTTGAGTTCACTTAACCCTTCGATGAAATGCGGGCTACAGGCTATCGAGCCATTACGTTATCATTTAAGACTTGGTAAGCGAGAAGCGAAAAATAAAATTCTGCACTTATTCGAAAAAGTTAAACTGCCCGACCCGCAGAAAATATTTAATTCTTATCCGCATCAGCTTTCGGGTGGCCAACGCCAACGTGTGATGATTGCCATGGCAATGTCAACAAACCCTCGTATCCTCATTGCCGATGAGCCTACTACGGCACTTGATGTAACGGTTCAGAAAGAAATAATTCAGTTGATTCGCGATCTGCAAAAAGAATATCAGACTTCGGTTATTTTTATTTCGCATGACTTGGCTTTGGTGAAATCTATTGCCGATAATGTTATGGTGATGAATAATGGAGTGGCAGTTGAATATGGAACAACTGAAACTGTCTTTGCTTCGCCACAAAATTCCTACACAAAAGCCTTGATTGCCTGCAGGCCGCGATTGAACAATAATCCCGAGCGACTGCCTACTGTTGGCGACTTTGTTTCGGGACAGACTATAGTTTCCGGTAGTAAAGTGCCCAAAATTATTACGGATAGAAAAGAATTGATGCGGGTTGAAAATCTGCATGTGCATTATGCTCTTGGAAGGCGCAGCAGAAGTGGGGCAGAGGCGTGGTTCAGAGCGAATGACGATATTTCACTTTCATTATATAAAGGCGAAACATTAGGTTTGGTGGGCGAATCGGGTTGCGGAAAATCGACACTAATTCGTGCCATGCTGCAACTGATTAAGTCGACCAGCGGTAAAGTTTTGTTCGACGGAATGGATTTGACAAAATTATCATCAGCTAAAATGAGGCGTTTGTGCACTCGCCTGCAGATTGTATTTCAGGACCCGTATTCGTCGCTCACGCCAACACTCTCGGTCCGCGATGCACTTCTGGAGCCGATGAAGGAGCATCGCATTTTTTCAAACAAGCACGAACGCATGGAGTATGCTGTTCATATTCTTGAAAAGACGGGGCTTTCGGCTGATGACCTGAAAAAATATCCGCATCAGTTCAGTGGCGGTCAGCGGCAGCGCATTGTGATTGCGCGCGCATTGGTGCTTAAACCCGAAATTGTTTTCTGCGACGAATCAGTTTCCGCCCTCGATGTGAGTGTGCAGGCGCAGGTTCTGAATTTATTTAATGATTTGAAGGATGAATTCGGACTTACATATATTTTTATTTCGCACGATATGAACGTGGTGGGATATATGTCCGACCGTATAATGGTAATGCACAGGGGTAAAATCATTGAGTCCGGTATTGCCGCCGATGTTATACAATGTCCGCAGAATGATTATACAAAAACATTGATTGATTCTATTCCGTTGATTTGAATGATTTTTTACCGACCTGAATTTTAAAAATGAAAAGCCCTATTTGAAAATTTAGCAATTATTTCCGCAATCTCGCATACTGTATTGTATATTATATACTTTACCTTAGAAATATAATAGTTAAAATTATAAATGGTTTAAATAGGGTCTGCTGAAAAAGTCTGAGGTGCGCCAGCTTTGAGGCGACAAGACGAAGATGTATAGTAATACTTCGAGTCGAAGGCAACGAAGAAGATGGTGCGCATCAGACTAACAAACACTTTCAGCGTAGCATTATATCCGATTTATTTTTGAAAATAAACGCAAAATTTATTACATGAATGAAGCAATAAAATTGAAATGCAAGGATTTTTAATGATTTTGCTTAAAATACCTGCATCTGCATTGCAGTTTAGTGCGAATAAATTGCTGGTGCAGAA
>CAZJYL010000140.1:0-6687 GCA_964550265.1 uncultured Bacteroidaceae bacterium | reverse complement strand
ATCAATAAATATTTTCATAAACATTTGGCTTGAAAATGTTTTGGTGTATATTTGCAAAAAACAGCATGAAAATCTTTTATCCCATCATTTTACAATTATTTGTTTTAATGGCAAACACTTCATTTTGCCAGTCATCACTATATGCCCCAGTGTCAGACGCATGTTGGTCAATCCGACAGGAAGACGGGTTTGGGGGTTATAATTTTTCTCATTATAGAATTCCTGAAACACAATATGACACATTAATTGGTTCAAATCATTATTCAAAACTTTATGGTGTTCTTTGGACTTTGGCTCCTGAAAACTATCTGGGGGCATACAGAAGCGATTCAAGCGGAAAAGTGTTTTATATTGAGGAAGGCGCATCAAATGAAAATTTAATAATGGACTTCAGTGCGCTGGAAGGCGATACCGTTTATAATGTTGTTTATATGGGAGATACTTCATGGAAAGTTGATTTTGCTGTTGATTCAATTGGGTTTTTAACTGCCGGTTCTCGTTCATATAAATGCGTTTTTCTAAGCAATAAAGAAGTTTTTCCGGATGATGGTATGGGGCCGCAATCTTTAGTTTGGTCCGAGCTTTTTGGTTGTCTGAACGGTGGAATATTTAATTATATTGGTTGTACGGGATACAGTCCTCAGTCGATAGACTGCATGTCATATAAGGATTCTGTTTATAGCAATTTTTCTGATTGTGTAAATTATATTCCATACAACAATGTTAATTTCTCCGTTGGGAATTGTACTTATCCTTTATCCTTGGAAGATCACAAATTAATCTGTAATGTTTTCCCCAATTCATGACAACCTTACTCTTAAGGCACAACAAATGAATCCATCTTATAATTTGACACTTTTTACAACTCAAGGAACAGTGGTCATGGACAAATCTGTAAGCAGTGATATATTTACGATAAATCTGTCCGAATTAGCACCTGGATTTTACTTTCTTGAGGCGAAATCACTGACCTGTTCTCCACGTTTAATTAAAATTATAAAACAATGAAAACACTTTTTTTCTTTGTCTTGTTTCTACCTGTTTTGTGTTTATCTCAGAGTTATGATAGAATGGTAAAAGAAAACAGTTTCTACAATTATTTTATGGTTTTTCCATTTCCTCCAAACACGTATGATCACACTGTTTGTTACAAATTTTCGGATACTGTCCTGATTGACACATTAAGGTGTATAAAATTAATAGCTTCTGCTGATACATCGGTTGGATGGGATTTTACAGGTGCTTATCTATATGAAGATACAATAAACGAAAGTGTTTACCTTATTGATGGTGACACAATCGGCCTTTTGTATGATTTTTCAATTGATACGGGAGACACGATCTTTGTTTATAACCCTATTCAGGGGAATATGACAATAATGATGGTTGCAGAAAGCACAGATTCAATATTTTACAACGGGAAATACCACAAAACAATTTCTTTTGGATATGATTATTGGATTGAAGGCATTGGATCCTTGTATGGAATATTGCATCCGGGTTCATCATTAGTGGGCTCAACTGAACAATTAGTCTGTTTCTATCTTGACATGCAGATGGAATATGCAAATCCGGCATATTCAAGTTGCTTTTACACAGCTGTTAGCATTGAAGATATAGATCAGCAAGTTTTCATTTGCAAAATTGAAGATGGAAGAATTTCTGTTTTCTCTGAAAACAAGATAGATGTCATTGTTGTCTCAAATGTTTTGGGACAGATTTTGAAAAAGATATCTGTAGATGGGTTTCAGGCTTGTTTTGATATGCCATTTATGCAGAATGAATTACTGCTTATAACATGCAGCTTTTTAAATAATAAATTATTGACAAAAACCATGTTTTATGAAAACTAAAGCATTATTACTTCTGCTTTTTCTTTTTGGGGGTTTAATTGTTAATCCAGTTAAATCCCAAAGCGTTTTTTGGGGAGAATCTTTTAATAAAGATACGACCCTTTCTCTGCAAATGTTTTCGCAATCTTTTGGGCTAACTACTAGTGGGTCTTTTTTCTCTATTCAGACTCTTCTGAGGTTAGAATTGTGCTGGTGTCAACAGATGGCGACCAATATCTGATTTGTGATTATAATTCAGCTATGATACCACTAAACACCAAGTACTCCTTTACCAATTATTCTTTAGAAAGCAGTTATTTATCTTCTATCAACATAAGCTATATTGAACTAAGGATTGTTGATGCCTTGCTTTTGCCAACAACGTTTGCAATATCATCATGTTTCGCAGTTTTAATTGCCTCAACCGACCCAAAATGCTTTAAAAGCTTGTCTGATATGGCCTTGCCAATTCCGGGTATTTGGGTTAATTCCGTTTTCAACAGTTCTTTACTTCTTTTATTGCGATGGTGCGTAATTCCAAATCTGTGGGCTTCGTCGCGCATACGCTGAATCAATCTGAGAGATTCGCTTTTTTTATCAATATAAATTGGTAAAGAGTCGCCCGGAAAATAAATTTCTTCAAGGCGTTTTGCTATTCCGATAACAGGGACAATATGTCTGAGATTTAAATTATTTAAAGCCTCAACGGCAGCGCTTAATTGCCCTTTGCCTCCGTCAACAATAATCAAATCGGGCAAACTGCTGTTTTCTTCTTTCAAACGCTTAAGCCTGCGGGTAACAATTTCTGTCATGCTGGCAAAATCATTTGGACCTGTTACTGTTTTAACATTGAAATGCCGGTATTCGTTTTTTGAAGGTTTTGCATTGCGAAAGACAACACAGGAGGCAACCGGATCAGTCCCCTGAAAATTTGAATTATCAAAACATTCAATGTGAACAGGTAAATTTTTAAGGTGCAGGTCTTTCATCAATGTTTGCAATATGCGTTTTGAATGTCGCTCAGGGTCAATCATTTCGCGTTTTTTTTCGTATTCAAGCCTGAATTGTTTTGCATTGGCGAGCGACAATTCAATCAACTGCTTTTTATCACTAATTTTTGGGACTTCAAATCTTACATTCGGAATGTCAATATTAATGTCAAAGGGAAGTAAAACCAAAGGGGCAAAGTTTCCGTTTATCGAAATAAACTCACCCAGACCTATCATCAGCAAGTCATCATCGGTTTCGTCAATTTTTTTCTTAAATGCCAAAGTGTGTCCTTGCACCACATTGCCATTAAGCAAACGTAAAAAATTTACATATCCGTATTCTTCGTCCGAAACAACTGAAAACACATCAACATCGCCAAGCTTTTCGAATGTTACGCCGGAACGGGCCTGAAATGACGCAAGGGCATCGAGTTTTTCTTTTATTTTTTGAGCTTTTTCAAATTCAAGAGAAGATGCAAGTTCATTCATTTCAGATTTAAGAGCCTGGATTACCGGATTCAGATTGCCTTTTAGAATATTTCGTGCCTGCAAAATAATTTCATTATAATCAGACTTGCTTTGCAAGCCGATGCAAGGTCCCAAGCAATTTCCCAGTTGCAATTCCAGGCATGGTTTAAAACGCTTTTTGGCAATTCCGTTTTCCGTAAGTGGCAACTTACATGTCCTAAGAGTAAATATTTTCCGAATTATTTCAATTAGAGATTTAACCATGCGAACCGATGGATATGGTCCAAAGTATTCGCCTTTGATGTCTTTTTTTCGTGTCGTAAATATTCTTGGGAAATCCTCGTTGGTAATGCAAATCCACGGATAGGTTTTATCGTCTTTGAGCAAGACGTTGTATCTGGGCTTATATTGCTTTATAAGATTGTTTTCCAGCAATAAGGCGTCAAACTCATTACGAACAACAATGGTTTCAATTTTAACAATTTTCCGAACCAAAAGTCTCAATTTTGCACTATCATGTTCTTTGTGGAAATAAGATGATACACGTTTTTTTAAATCTCTGGCTTTACCTACATAAATAATATTACCATCGGAATCAAAATATTGATATACGCCGGAGCTATTTGGCAAAGAAGCTACTTTTTGCTTAATGTTATCTGAAATACTATTCAAAATATCATTTTTTCAATTCAAATTTACAAAAAACTAAAACACGAGTGAATTATTTGATTAGTGTATAAGAATACTTGACAGCAGAGCTTAAACTATAATTCGCTGTACTTTATCGGATATTTATAATGGTTTCATCAATAAATATTTTCATAAACATTTGGCTTGAAAATGTTTTGGTGTATATTTGCGAAAAAAACATGATTAAATTAATATTTACATCTGTTATTTTTATAACAGCAATTATCTCAATAGCTCAGCCTATTGGTGACACTTGGTATTTTTCATATCAATCAAGTAACTCAATTGGGTATGTCAAACTCTATCATGTCAAGGACACAACATTGGGTTTTGAAAATTTTCAGGTTTTGGAAAAAATTAAAGTTGAGTATTCGTGGCCTGGAATTTATGATACGACATATCTTGACAATGAGTATTTGTTATGGAAGAATGACAGTGTTTTTCGACTAATTGATAATCAAGTAGTTTTATTGTTTAATTTTAATGCAGCTGTAGGAGATACAGTCGTATTCAAAAAAAAGAATCCAATAAGTCAAAGTTGCGATTCGACAGGAATGGCGGTTGTTGATAGCATTGGACTTCAGTTAGTCAAGGGATCTTACAGAAAATGGATTTCTGTAACTCCTTTGTTCGGCTCTATTGTTGGATTACATGGGAAAATAATTGCTGGGATTGGTCCTGTTGAGGATTACTTTTTCCCTGAATACATTAATTGTATTTCTGATGCAAATGAAGGCGGTGTATTTAGATGTATTTCTGAGAATAATCAAGTACTTTACAGTATGAATGTTGTAGAATATTGCGACTTTGTTAATTCTGTCTTAGATGAAAAAACTGAAAAATACATAGTTTATCCAAATCCTTTTAAAGATGCAATATTTATTAACAAGTACAATATTTCTAATAGTTGTAAAATTTCTATGTTTACAGTAAATGGGCGGGAAATACCGATTAATATCATTTGGGGAGGGGATCATGTTGTAAAAATTGAAAGCGAGTATTTTTCTTCTGGTATATATTTACTAAAAATATACTCAGCGGGAAAAGAATCAAATTTCGAAATAATTAACCTTAACAATTGACTTTATGAAAGCAAAAAAAATAATTCTCTCTATCTTTTTGATGGTGCTTCTCTGTCCCTTATGTCAAACAAATGCTCAAATTTTACCACCGATGGAAATTCGGGCTGTACCAAGTGATGACTTACCTAAAACATATACATGCGGTAATTCATCATCAGCATTTGTTGATAAATACCATGATTTCTATAATGAAGATTTATCTGTTTGGATGCCTCAACCGGATCAAGCTATCAAGTATATTAAATTAAATTTTATTATTGTTCAGCGTTCAGATGGAACAGGAAATTTCTCAAGCAATGGGATAAACCCTATTGATAATTCATATACTGACTAACAATTCCTAACTGAACTTATTGATAAATCAAATGATGTCATGGCTGGATTAAGCGATCCATCAGATAATGGAGGTTCCTCAATTTGTGGCGCATGTAACTCTATTAAAGACACTCGAATTAGATATTTGTTGACAGGTATTAGGTATTTTCAGAATGACGCATATTATGGCGGAACAAATATCCCAAATTCTTGGAAGAAAGCCGATGAAATAAACATTGTTATTACGGGAAGTGCTTTAGATTATTCGTTTGCAAATTTATCATCCCTTACAAATCAAAATATCATTCATTATGTATTTGCAAACAGAGTGTATCAGGATTACATCAATTATGGGCCACAAGCTGCATTAGGAGCCTATCATTTTATTTTACATGAAACAGGACATAATTTTAAACTTTGCCATACATATTATGGAGGTGGTTGTCCAACTACTTGTCTTGATATGTACAATATGGGATACTATTATGATGATATTTTTGGAACATATCCTTCAAATAGTTGTCCTGAAAGAAATTTTGTATGAAACTCTGATCCATATTTAGCTCCTGATGATTTCATTTCCAACAATATTATGTCAGGGACAGTAACACGTAATTATTATTCGCCAAAACAAGTTGCTGCAATACATCGCAATTTATCACTTTATTCAATAAGAAATTGTGTTTTAGTTGACACTTACGATAGTAATTATCCAATTTATGTTGAAAATGACGAAGTTTGGGATTTCTCATTTAAGTTATATTCGGATGTTGTTATTAAAGCCGGCAAAACGTTAACCATTACTTGCAACATTCTGATGCCAATGAATTCAAAAATTATTATTGAGCCAGGAGCAAAACTAATAGTAGATGGTGGAATATTAACAAATCATGCTGGTGGCCTCTGGCAAGGTATCGAACTCCAAGGCAATGCAAGCCTGAGTCAGCTTACAGCCGGTGCACAGGGACAAGTGATTTTGAAAAATGGTGCAGTGATTGAAAATGCTATAGATGGAATTACTACTATCGGTAATGTTGAAGATATGAGTAGCTGGGATTGGAGCAAGACCGGCGGCATAATTAAAGCAGAGAACAGTACTTTCCGCAACTGCAGAAGAGGGATTCAATTCTTAACGTATAATAATGTTCATCCCACTTTAGGTACGAGCTTGCCAAATTTGAGCACCATCAGGAATTGTACATTTGAAACGACAACTGATTTGCCGGACGGTATCACACCGTATGCCTTTATTTCGATGTATGAAGTAAATGGTGTGAAATTATATGGAAACACATTCCAAAACACTAATCC
>CAZJYL010000139.1:0-6762 GCA_964550265.1 uncultured Bacteroidaceae bacterium | reverse complement strand
GGGTATATTGAAGGAAAATACAATTCGGCAATTTTTTCTCTGCTATGGATATTATCCCCTTCGGATGAGGAGTAAATCATTAGTAAACTGTAGATGGAATCAGCCGAAACATCGTTTATTGCCAATATTTTGCTCCCAGCTATGCAGGAGTCATAATAATCGTTATAAACATATAAATCACCTTTGCTGCAAAAAATGTTTAAAGGCAGATATAATTTTTTGCTTTGAAAATAATCATTGTTTTCGGGGGGTAAATGCAGGGAGCAATGGATATCGCGTATTGAGCTGAAAACAGGCATTAATCGTGTGTATAATTCACTCGAATAAATTGAATCGTTTAAGCCTGAAATCAAGGTATCTAATCTTTGTTTTAAAAGGGAGGTGTCGCAAACAAGAGACAGATTGATATGAGTACTGAAAAAAACATTCTTAAAATATTCAATGTCAGATTTGGCTTGAACAGGAGATAGTTTTTTAACATCTATCGTCTGTGTCTTAGCTGAATAGCTAATGGAGCATATTAAGAAAGCGAGTAATTTAAATATTTTCATTTTGACAAATATATACATAATTATAGATTTTTAACATTACATTTTTTCAACCAATAAAAATTTTATTAATTCAATTTTTATACACTACTTTTGTAATGATATTGATTTTTATGGAAATGTTTTTATCTCTTTTGCATACAGCCCTTACATTAACGGGAATAGTTTTGGTAATGATGTTAATGATAGAGTTCATTAATGTTCGCAGCCGTGGAAAATGGCTTAATAAAATGCAAAAAAATGTTACGGGGCAAATACTTTTAGGTACATTTATGGGCCTTTTGCCTGGATGTTTTGGTACTTTTTTTATTGTTTCATTGTTTACACATGGAAATGTTGGATTTGGAGCTCTTATAGCCACAATGATAGCAACATCAGGTGATGAAGCATTTCTTATGTTTTCAATGTTTCCTATACAGACTATTTATATTCATATTTGCCTTGGTCTTGTTGCCATTTTATTTGGCTATATAGTTCATTTTATTTTTCGGAAGAAAAAGTTAATAATTCCGGATAAACATTTTGAAATACATCATCACGATCACGAAGACCAAATAAAACATTCAAGCATTCGCCAGAACTTAAAAAACATAACATTCCCACGTGCAATACTTATATTTGGTCTCTCGCTTGTAATTCTTAATTTGGTTTTGGGAATGGACATGCATGGACATGACGAAGAGAATTCTTTAATGAAACATTTTCATTTTGAAGAATACATCAATTTCATTTTTGCCGGACTTGCATTTATTACCTTAATAGCCATATTCCGTGTGCCCGATCATTTTATTAATGAGCATTTGTGGGGGCATGTAATTAAAAAGCATTTTTTAAAAGTATTTCTTTGGACATTTGGAGCTTTGATTCTTATAGAACTTGCATTGCCCGAACTGCATGCCGAACTGTGGATGAAGGAG
Organism: uncultured Bacteroidaceae bacterium; assembly: GCA_964550265.1. GTDB lineage: Bacteria > Bacteroidota > Bacteroidia > Bacteroidales > DTU049 > GWF2-43-63. The sequence goes on along the minus strand of CAZJYL010000139.1, from coordinate 5,297 downwards.
AATCCTGTTACTATTCTTCTATTGGCATGCCTAATTGGCATAATTCCTGAATCCGGCCCACACATGGTTTTTGTAACTATGTTTGCAGGTGGATATATTCCTTTAGGTGTACTCATTGGCTCTAGTATTGTGCAGGATGGACATGGTGCTTTGCCATTGCTTGCCGAATCGCAAAAAAGTTTTTTATTGGCTAAATTCATAAATATTGTTGCCGGATTCCTTGTGGGATATATATTTATTTTATTTGGCATTGGCTTTTGATTGTTAGTATCAGCTTGTTGATATGGATAATATTGAAAAAATAGCACGGATAAAATATCTGGTACAGGAAATAAACAGGCATAATTATTTATATTATGTTCTTGACAAGCCTGAGATTTCCGACTATGATTTTGACATGCTGTTAAAAGAACTGGAAAAACTTGAAAAAGAAACGGGATATATTGAACCGGACAGCCCATCTCAGCGTGTTGGAGGTCAGATTACCAAACAATTTGAAAATGCACAACATAACTTCCCGATGCAATCCTTGTCAAATGTGTATTCTGTTGACGAGTTGAATGAATTTTTGACACGGTGTATAAAAGTTGGAGGCACGGAAACAGAGTTTACATGCGAGCCTAAATACGATGGAGTAGCCATAAGTTTGGTTTATGAAAACGGATTGCTGGTTAGGGCTGTTACCCGTGGTGATGGCACAAGTGGTGATGTGGTAACGGCTAACGTAAAAACCATCCGAAGCATTCCATTGCGATTGATGGGAAATGACTTTCCGAACATGTTTGAAATTCGCGGTGAAATAATCATGCCTTTTGCATCCTTCAATAAATTAAATCAGGAGCGCATAGATAATGGAGATGAACCATTTGCAAATCCCAGGAATGCCGCATCGGGAACACTAAAACTGCAGGATTCATCTGAAGTAGCCTACAGAGGCCTAGATTGCATGTTGTACTCACTTGTCAGCGACGAAGTTTTTTCTGATACACATTTTGACTCAATGCAAAAAGCAAAATCTTGGGGCTTTAAAATTCATGATTTTATTAGCCGTTGCAAAGATGATGAATCTGTAAAAGAATACATAGATCAGTGGTCAGATAAGCGAAATCAGCTGCCTTTTGCAATTGACGGCATTGTTTTTAAAGCCAACAGTATTTCATTACAGGAACAAATGGGTTATACGGCGAAATCGCCAAAATGGGCTGTAGCATTTAAATATAAGGCTGAGGCGGCTTGCACAAAACTTTTATCTGTTGATTTTTCGGTTGGAAGAACAGGTGTTGTTACTCCCGTTGCCAATCTGGAACCTGTTCAGCTGGCCGGAACTATCGTTAAGAGAGCTTCACTGCATAATGCTGATGTTATTTCGTCGCTTGATGTGAGAATTGGCGATTCAGTTTATGTTGAAAAAGGAGGAGAAATAATACCAAAAATAACTGGGGTAGAGCTTTCATTAAGGCCATTTGACAGCGCTCCGTTTAATTTTACTTCCATCTGCCCCGAATGTGGAACTGCGCTTGAGAGAAACGAAGGCGAAGCCGCATGGTTTTGCCCGAACGATATGAAATGTCCGCCACAGATTAGAGGTAAAATCGAGCATTTTATTTCACGTAAAGCTATGAATATTGATAGTCTAGGTGAAGGTAAGATTGAACTTTTATATGATAAAGGTTTAATTACGGATGTGGCAGATTTATATTCTCTCAGATTTGAACAATTGATTGGCCTTGAAAAGATTTTTGTTGATGAAGAAACTAAAAAATCCCGAATAGTTAGATTGCAAGAAAAAAGTGTCGAAAATATTTTGAAAGGAATTGAAAACTCAAAGAACGTTCCGTTTGAAAGAGTATTGTTTGCTTTAGGAATACGTCATGTTGGTGAGACTTTAGCAGCTAAAATTGCTCGTTATGTTTGCAATATTGATACTATGATGAAAATGACCGCAGACGAGTTAACGCAAATAGATGATGTGGGACTTGTAATAGCCGAAAGCATTGTTAATTGGAGTCAGTCATTATTTCATATTCAGCTTGTTGACAGGCTTAAAAATGCCGGCTTGCAATTTGAAACCGGGCAGAAAACTTTGGAAAGCGATAAACTAAACGGGCTCACATTCGTAGTCAGTGGTGTTTTTTCCTCACCCGAGCGCAGAAATGAACTGAAAAATATTATTGAAGCCAATGGCGGAAAAGTTGCCTAGTCTGTTTCTGCAAAAACCAACCTTCTGCTAGCCGGAGAAAATATGGGACCTGCAAAACGTCAGGCGGCGGAAAAACTGGGGGTTAAAATAATTGACGAACAAGAATTTTTATTAATGATACAGAACTAGAACATTAAATTATTGATGATTTTGTTTTATTTAATTTTTCTAACTGCAATTTTATTTAAAGTGTTTTTTAAGATGAAGATGTGATTTTAAGTTTCTTTTATTTTTAACTTTGAAAAAAATATGCACTATGAATTTTGATATTATTGTTATTGGAAGCGGCCCAGGTGGTTATGTTGCAGCAATTAGAGCGTCACAACTTGGAATGAAAGCTGCTATTGTTGAAAAAGCTGAAGTTGGCGGTATCTGCCTAAATTGGGGTTGCATACCTACTAAGGCATTAATGAAAAGTGCGCAAGCATATAAATACATGAAACATGCAGTTGATTATGGTATTAAACTTGAAGGAGAAATTAAGGTTGATTTTCCTGCAATAGTTTCGCGTAGCAGAGGTGTTGCAGAAGCAATGAGCAAAGGTGTTCAGTATTTATTAAAAAAGAATAATATAGAGGTTTTAAGCGGTTTTGGCAAACTTACATCAGATAAGAAAGTTGAAGTTACGGCACAGGACGGGAGCAAAACAATTTACGAAGCCAAGCATATAATACTTGCTACAGGCGCACGTTCGCGTGAATTGCCTGCTTTAAAACAAGATGGTAAAAAAATTATTGGTTACCGCGAAGCAATGACTTTGGAGCAATTGCCGGAGAGTATGGTAGTGGTGGGCAGTGGTGCCATTGGTAGTGAATTTGCCTATTTTTATAATACGTTAGGAACAAAAGTAACTTTAATTGAGTTCATGCCAAATATAGTTCCTGTAGAAGATGAAGAGGTAAGCAAGCAACTTGAAAGATCTTTTAAAAAGTCCGGCATGAGTGTTTTAACATCTTCTGAGGTTACAAAAGTTGACACAAGTGATGAAAAATGCAAAGTATATGTTAATACAAAAAAGGGAGAGGTAATAATAGATGCGGATATTGTGCTCTCAGCAGTTGGTGTTTCAACAAATATTGATGGCATTGGACTTGATGAGGCAGGTGTAGCTTATGAGCGCAGCAAGGTTTTGGTTGACGAATATTATCGCACCAATGTTGAAGGCATTTATGCAATCGGCGATATAGTGCGCGGCCCTGCGTTAGCCCATGTTGCGTCGCATGAAGGTATTATCTGTGTTGAAAAAATTGCCGGAATTGATGTCGAGCCTATTGATTACGGCAACATTCCGGGATGTACATATACTTTCCCTGAGGTAGCTTCGGTAGGGATGACAGAAAAAGCAGCCTTGGAAGCAGGACTCGAAATAAAAGTCGGGAAATTTCCTTTTACCGCCAGTGGTAAAGCCAAAGCTGCAGGAAATACCGATGGATTTGTAAAAGTTATTTTTGATTCAAAAACAAACCAATGCATTGGTGTTCACATGATTGGAGATAATGTTACGGAAATGATTGCGGAAGCAGTAGTTGCCCGTAACTTAAAAGTAAGTGGTCATGACATTATCAAATCTGTTCATCCACATCCGACAATGAGCGAGGCGGTTATGGAAGCTGTGGCTGCTGCTTATGGCGAGGTAATTCATTTGTAAGAGAATAGTTTTTGTATATGAGTGGTATAACCGGAGTATTTTCAAGAAACGAAAATGGGAGAAAATTTTTTGATTTTGCTCGCGCTTCGGTAGAAACGCTTAAGCATCGCGGTCCGGATTATTCTGAAATAAAAAGCAGCGAAAAATATTTGTTTGGCCTTACATGTTCGGCCGAAACTAATAAAGAAGAATCTTTTAACGATATTTATGTTTCGGAGGATGGACAATATACAATAGTATTTGACGGGAGGATATTTAATTATTCGGAAATACGTTCCGAGCTTATTAAAGCCGGATATAATTTTACAACCGAGAGTGAGGCAGAACTTATTTTAAAGTCGTTTGTTTGCTTTGGTAAAAATTGTTTTTCCCGATTCAATGGCTTTTTTGCCATTGCTGTTTATGATTTGGTTAAAGAACAATTAATATTAGCCAGGGACAGATTTGGAGTAAAACCGTTAATGTATTATTCCGATGCAACAGCTTTTATTTTTGCTTCGGAAATGAAGGCAATTTTGCAATATCCAATTCGGCGCACATTGGATGAGCAGAGCGTATTTGAATATTTCAGATTAACCTATATACCAGAGCCGTTTTCAATATTAAAAGAAATTAAAAAATTAGAGGCGGCTCATTATGCTGTTGTAACTAAAGATAATATTGAAATAAATAAATTTTATTCTGTTGAAAACGGACTGTTTCAAGGCACATATCAAGATGCTTGCGTTCAGCTCAGGGAATTGACTTCCGACAGCATTCGTTTGAGGTTGTCAGCCAATGCTTCTATAGGATGTTTTTTAAGTGGAGGCATAGATTCATCTATAATCTCTGTTTTGGCGGCCCGACATAATCCTGACGTTCATGCCTTTTCAATTAGTTTTCCTGAAACATCTTATTTTGATGAATCGGTTTATGCAGCAGAAGTTGCAAAAATGCACGGGCTGAACCATACTGTTATCCCTGTAACCGAGTCGGACTTTTTAAGTGCTTTGCCTTCGGTTTTGGATTATATTGATGAGCCATTTGCCGATTCTTCAGCTATTGCAGTAAATGTTTTGTCATGTTTTGTCAGAAAACATGTTTCTGTTGCGTTATCGGGTGATGGAGCCGATGAGATTTTTGGAGGATATAGAAAACATCGTGCACTTGCAATGATTGCCGGTACAAATAAAGCAAAAAGGATGGCTTTTGCTGCCGCTGCTGTAATTCCGGATGTGTTCGGACGAGGCAATAAGTTTTTCGACAAAATACGCCAATTGCGGCGTATGGGAATTGTTGCATCAATGAGCCCGGGTGAACGCTATTTGTTTTTAGCATGCTTTCATTCGGATAGTGAAATTTCAAGTTTATTGCATTTGTCTCATAATTATGATATGAGCCGCGTACAAAAGCTACTCGATCTTTCCCGACATGATGTCATCCAGGAGCGGCCTGTCCATTCCGAAAACA
>CAZJYL010000138.1:0-6808 GCA_964550265.1 uncultured Bacteroidaceae bacterium | reverse complement strand
GGATCTTGTTGAAGATGAGACAGGGTTTGGTGAAGATTTTGATTGACAGAAAAAGTAGAAAGAGAGTAAAAGATAGGATTAAATTAAGTATAAGTGTCAAAAAATTAAAGACAGAAAAAAACCGATTATAGATAAACTTAATAGCATTTATTTAAAATTTCGCACATTAAAATTATAAAAATGTTATTGGCGCCAAATTCTAATAGAAAAAATTTTTGTTAAATAAAAATCAAGTTGCTGGTATTTATTGGAATAGATGAATGATTTTCGTAATGTACTTCATGCAAAAATAACCCCTGGGCCGGCACCGACGCCCCTGCATTATTTCTGTTACATGAATTCATTATTTCAGTAATATTGTTACATGAGATATGTCCTCGTCCTATATCAAGCATGGTTCCTACTATGGCCCTTACCATATTACGAATAAAACGGTTTGCACAAATTTCAAAAACAATAAGCTCGTTTTGTTCAATTATATTTATAAAAAAAACATTGCAAAATCCGTTATTTTGGCCGCCGTGTAATTTGGCAAATGATGTGAAGTCATGATTGCCAACAAGCTTTGAGACAGCATTGCGCATCTCATTTGCATTTATGTCATATGGAATATAATAGCTGTAGCTTGATAAAAACGGATTCCTTTGTTTGAGAATGTAATATCTGTAAATGCGTTTTGTTGCATCAAATCTGGCATTCCAGCTTTCGTCAACAGCGAATATGTCAAAAATGTGTATATCCTTACTTATTAGTGAATTCCATTGATAAGTAATTTTTTCAGTGTTTAACGTATTTTCCGAATCAAAATGTGCAAAAAAATTACTTGCGTGTACTCCTGCGTCAGTTCTGCCGCATCCTACAATTTCCACGTTGTTTTTTATTAAAATGGAAAGTTTGTCTTCGAGTTCTTGCTGTATGCTGATTGCATTTATCTGGCGTTGCCACCCTGCAAAATTACTGCCATCAAAACACAAATGAACTCCGTAACGCATTAAATAATTATTTCAAGAATTGTATCCTGTAAATTTTATCTTTTGAAATGACTTCGATCCAATATACTCCATTGGAATATTGTTGAAAATTTAATGAGTAGTTGTTTATGCCAACAATTGCTTTGGTATAAATATACTCATGCAATTTGCCGTCAGAGCCTATAATGCGTATTTCCAAATTTTCTTCCTTATCGGAAAACAATTCGAGAGTGGCAATATTATTTTGAATCGGGTTAGGAAATAATCTAATGTTTTTGTTAGTTTCCTTTATGCCATCAATGTTAATGCTTATTTGTTTTATTGTTGTATCATTTGGGCAGCTATTGGTACTATAGGCAATAAGCGACACGTCGTAATTACCTTCGGAATCATAATTATGGCTTGGGCTAATTTGTGTCGTGCTATTACCATCACCAAAATTCCACAGGAATGAATTTGCACCGGTTGATGTATTGGTGAAATCTACATAATAACCATTTATTACATTTATGAAAGAAGCTTCAGCTTGTTCAAGTATTGTGGCAGTTGCAGCCACACGGGGGCTTGAACAATTTTCAACTGATTTAATAACCCAGTCAAAGAAAAAATAATAGTAAGACTGATTTTGATTATTTCCTTTTATTGATATTACGTTAGGTATTGTGTAAGGATATGACGGAGACGATGCAATGTATAAATTATTGGAAGCCCCTGTTTTTAATCCCAGACGATAATTACTACCTACAGGAATGTCGAAATTTAGATTTATCAAATACGGATTTTGTCCGGTTGGGACATCAGCAACTGCGGAATCAATGGTAATCCCGCTGCTGTTTTGTAAATAAATTGTCCTTATACCTACAGTATTAGCATAAACTTTAACAGACTCCAGCCTAATCGGCTGAATAACGTCAAATATCATATACCTGTATTGGCTGGTACTTGTGAAATATTGTCCGCCACTTGAATTGTCAGCCATGCCAACATGTTGTGCTGAACCAAATGTGGTAGATTCGGAAGTTACATAATAAGTTGTGGTAGATGTAAGATTAGGAGTAGTAAAATTGTTTCCGCTTGCCAATAAAGTACCTCCAATTGAATCGGAATACCAGTTCAGGTTATTATTGCCATTTGCAGTTAATATAACAGAGCCTGAACCACAGCGTGAAGCATTGGTTACGCTTGGCGCAGTAGGCATATTAATGCTGATATATGACGTTTTTGTTTCCGTATCGCTTCCATTACATCCCGAAACAGTCAGTTGTACGGTATAAGTGCCATTTGCAGCATAAGCATGAACAGGGTTTTCTAAAGTTGATGTGTGCCCGTCTCCGAAATTCCATAAAAAGTTAGTCCCGACAGGATATGTTCCCGTGTTTGTAAATTCAATAATGCCGGTACAAGAAGATGTTGTATTTGCAATAAAATTTGCAACCGGCGGTAGTGGTTTAAGGATTACGTTTCTAATTGTAGCAGTTCCGTTTGTTACATTAATTCCATTTATAGTTTTAGAAACATATCCGGGCGCCGAAAAGGTCAGGCTGTATGTTCCCGTATTTACATATTTGTGATAATTCCCTATAGGAAGGGCTGAGTAAACATGCGAACTGTCGTTTGCCTGATCGTATCCGTTTGCGAATACTTTTGCCCTGACGGGTTGTCCTGAACATGAATCGGTTATAACACCACGTATTCCATACATGCTTTCTGTAATATAATTCAGCAAAGACTGATAATTTGTATTCCACATTCCGTTTAAATTTTCGGTTGCGGTTGTTTTAACACCATCAAGCTCAATAGTAACTTCTCGACATTGATGAAAATAATTCATATAATCTTGTCTTCCGCCGGTAATTACATACCAGTCACCACCTGAAGTTACACCATCAGAATAAGTGTCGGTCATATAATAAGGAGTTATTGTACGTGCAGTGGTAACATAATTTGTACAGACTCTTTCCCACCATGCTGCATCAGCATTTGGATTCCCTGCTGAAGTCCATGTGTCCCACGGATAATTCATTAATTCTGCACCGCCATGAAAATTTGCTCCCAGGTTAAAGTGATGATTTGTTGCAAAGTCCATAAATGCCTGTGTTTCGGCTTGCCATGCATTTCCGTCTGGATGATTACCTGCGCGTGGGTCTTTGTAGTTGCGATTAAGGTCAATATTTGCCAAATTACCTCTGCGCGAATTAGCAACTGTTGAACCAACCGGATTTGATTGATAATATGTCCCATCAGGATTGGCAAGCGGACAAATCCACAATTCAACACCTGAAACGACATTGGTAACTTGTGGAATAGTGCCGTAATTACTTAGTAAATAATCTATAAGTCTAAGCATAAGATAAAATCCTGTTGTTTCATCACCATGCATCGATGAGGAAAAGAGGACCTGAGGCTCGTTTTCGCTAACATTTACATTGTCGGATATTTTGGCAACTAAAATTTTATAGTTTCCGGAAGGAGTAGCAGAAAGAATTGTATCTATTCTGCATAAAGACGGGTAGTTAGCAGCAAAGTTTGCCATCATTTGTTCGTAAACACTATAAGTAGGATATCTGTCCCACGATGACATTTGGCCAACAGTTGTTGCCATATTTAAAGCCTTTGGCGAATTTTTGGGAATAATTTCATACGGTATATTTCTCGTAAGAAATGTATTAAACTCCTGCAAATTGGCATAAGCAACAACATTGTAGCTTCCATCGGCAACAGGTTTCACTTTGTCGATAGACATAATATTGGTTAAATCGTCGTTGATTTGTGCTTTTGTTTTAACATTAAAGCTTATTATAATTTCACCTCTTTCAAGCAATATTTGATTGGCTTGTTCAATTTGTGATTGTGCAAAAATGTTATAACAAAGCGACAGGATAAGAATAGTTAGAGCAAACTTCATTGAAATATTTTTTTGTAAGACATTGAAAAATCGGCAAAGTTGCCTATTTGCAATTTTTTTCTGTCAGCTCAACAACTTTTAGTAGTTCAGAAAATTTCTCATCATTTACCGGATGTACCGGAAGTCTGAATACATGTTGAATCAATTCTTTAATATGAAGAACAGCTTTAATTCCGCTGGGGTTACCCATTTTTAGCAAGGTATGCATTATAGGCAATAACATATAGTGATATTTACGTGCTTCATCCATATCACCTTTCATTGCAGCATGAACCATATTTGAAAATTCTTTTGGATATGCATTGGCAATAACAGATATAACGCCACATGCGCCCAATGAAATTATTGGCAGTGCCAAAGCGTCGTCACCGGCAACCACTTCAAATGCTTCCGGTTTTTCGTGCAACAAATCCATTATTTGGTCCATATTGTCGGTTGCCTCTTTAATTGCAATTATATTTGGGCAGGCATTGGCTATGCGTATGCTGGTGGAAGGCTCCATATTTACCACAGTACGTCCGGGAACATTGTATAAAATTACAGGCAAAGGCGCATTATCCGATATGGTTTTATAATGCATGTATATACCATCCTGATTTGGCTTGTTGTAATATGGCATTACTGAAAGAATAGCAGATGCGCCTTCAAAATTGAAGAGCTTCATTTCTTCAATAAGTTTTGTGGTATTATTACCACCAAAGCCTATTACTATAGGAACTTTGCCGTTTAGATGTTTTGAAACCAATCTAAGAGCTTCTTGTTTTTCTTGAAGCGTTACGGTTGGTGATTCACCTGTGGTACCAAACAGAACAATATAATCTACCCCACCATTAACTACGTGATCAACCAGTTTAATCATGGCATCAAAATCAATTGCGCCCTGTTCATTAAAAGGAGTAACCAAAGCTACTCCACAGCCTTGTACTGAGAATTTCATATTTATTTTTTTTGAAACATATTCTGATATTGCGTAGCCAACGAAAACAATTCTTCCTGAGTTTTTCCGTTTGGAATGTCAATGTAGATATCTAACTTTTGCTGGATTTTATTATCGCCGGCACCTATCTTCAAATATGCATTTGAAAGAGTTATTATCCAGTGAAATACAGGGTGCATACAATAAGTTAGGTCTATCAACACATCAAAAGGAGTATTCAAAGAATCCTCCACCAAATCATCGGAAGGGATACCTGATGAATTTATGTCGTTTTTGCCAATATAAGCTGTGTGAATGGATTGTTTACACCAGGCAGGCAATGCCGAAAGTCCATGAAATCCGATTGCGTGAACTATTTTGTTTTTAATTTGAAGTGATGACTGAATACGTGAAAACTCGTTGAACTTTTCTTCGCTTGTGCAATCAAAAAGCAGCAAAAATGATTCAGATTCCTCAAAGCCTTTATTTATAATAAGCCTTTTTTCATCAGCTTTCCTAAGTGTTAATGCTTTTTGAAATTTGTTATGACGGAATTTTTTAAGCATTTTAGTTTTTTTTCAATAACGATAAAATCAGTAACTTATTTTGATTTATCAGGACTTTCAGGAATTTGAGGTATAGCTTTGTAGTTCTTGAGGTCTTCCAAAATTATTTCAATTGCTTTAAGTAATTGGGTATCTGTTCCGCTAAATTCCAGATATGGGTCATTGTCTATCACTATATCGGGCTCAACTCCATATCCTTCAATTATCCATTTACTTTCATCGATAGAATAACTTGCATATTCCGGCTTGTTTAAAACAGTACCATCAACAAACGGCAAAGATCCGCGTATTCCCACAACACCTCCCCAGCTGCGTACGCCAATTGTTTTTCCGAGCTTATGTTTTTTGAAAGCATAAGGGAACAAGTCTCCGTCGGATGCAGAATATTGATTAAGTAAAAGAACTTTTGGTCCTATCATTAATTTTGTTGGGGTTTGGCCCGGTACAGTCACATTTCTTGCCATATTGGCACGTGTTGGAACCCGCATAAGCCTTTCCATAATCATAGGTGAAACATTGCCGCCGCCATTGCCGCGATCGTCAATTATTAATGCTTTTTTGTTTAACTGCGGATAAAAATATTTCACAAATTCGTTTAATCCTTCCACACTCATATCGGGGACATGTATATATCCAACTTCTCCGTTTGTGGCTTTGTCAACTAAATCTACATTGTGCTGAACCCAGTTGTAATAATACAAAGACGCCTCAGATGCCAGCGGAACAACTATTACTTTTCGTGCTCCATCAGCCGATGGTTTGCTGTTTATCATTATTTCCGTCTGTACATCCGCTTTGTCAATTAATAATGAATAGATATCATTAACCGTATTTGTTTTAATGCCGTCAATGGCAATTATGTAATCACCTTCTTTAATATTTAATCCATGTTCGGTTAAGGGACTGCGTAGTTGTTTGCTCCAATTTGCTCCTTTTAAAATAGAGGAAATTTTAAAAAATCCCGAAGCATCGGAAGTAATGACAGCACCAAGCAGCCCTGTATTTATTCGCTTTGGCATCGGGCAATCACCGCCGCCAATGTATGCGTGGCCAACATTCAACTCTCCTATTAATTCGCCAATAATATAATTCAGATCGTGGCGGTTATTTACATAGGGCAATAACACAGCATATTTATCGCGCATTGCATCCCAATCTACCCCATGCATATTTTCTACATAAAAGAAGTCACGCATCTGGCGATAAACCTCATAATAAATTTGCGCCCACTCTTCTTGACGGTTAACCCTGGTTTTTAATTGTTCAAAAGAAATCTTTTTTTCAGGCTTTAATTCGGACTTTGGGAGATCAACGATATAATAATCTTTATCTTTTCTCAAATTCCTTTTTTTCCTACCTCCGGTTAATTGAAATCCGTCGAATTCGCCTATTTTAATTCTTTTTTTGCTGCTTAAGTTATCTAAATAAAGTGTGTATTTTTCATTATTAC
>CAZJYL010000137.1:2286-6833 GCA_964550265.1 uncultured Bacteroidaceae bacterium | reverse complement strand
GTTTGATGCTCATCCCAGTGTTATTATTCCACCTGAATTCCCTATGTTAGCCACAGTTGAAAATTTGCCTCAAGATAACTGGAATAATAATACCATTGCCGAGTTTATTCTCAGAATTCAGAAAATCAGAAAATTCGAGAACTTAAAAATCAGTGCTAAACAAATAGAAGCAGCATTAAAACAATATTTGGCAGAAAACAAAACTCTTAATATTCAAACAGCATTTAAAATCACAAATTCTTTATTTGAATCACCTTTTGAAAAAAAGGAAATTTTTGCCATAGGCGATAAGAATCCCCTTTATTCTCTTTACATAAAGCGACTACGTAAAATATTTCCGGATGCGAAATTTGTGTTTATACAGCGCCATTTGTTTAGCGTTTTAGATTCTGTTTATAAAACTAATTTTCTTCTGCACTGGCCTTCGGTTGTTGCATTGCAATGGAAAAGAGCCTATAAGCAGGCAATGGATGAAATAAATGTAAATCCTACTAATTCCAAAATAATAAAATACGAAGATTTGGTTTTGAATACCAGATTTTATCTTGAAGATATATGCAAATTCATTGCTATTCCTTATGATGAGAATATTATGAAATTTAATGAAGAGAAGCTGTTGTCAAAAGTTTACGGCGACAATTTATATACAGCTCATTCTTCTTTGCTGAAAGATGTTAGTGGTACTAAATTACCAAAATGGGAAAAGGTCTCGAAAACAAGATATAAAATTGCACTTGCTTGGTCGGGCAATTCGATTAAAAGGGCAGGATATTATCCCGTTAATTGTAGATTTAAATGGATGTATTGGTTATTTGGGCTACCACATTGTTTTTTTAATATGGGCTTTAATATTGCCACCGGAATATTAAGATTTTTAACCGGAAAAAAATTTAATGGCAGCTTTCAAATGTATCTGGCAGTTCATTTATATGGAAAAACTAAATCATAACTGGGGTGCAATTATTTTGCTTTTGCAACATTAAAAATCCACCTCAAACCAATATTCGCGGTTAATTTGTTTTGTAGGTAAAACATTGTTTATATTCATCATATTTCTTAAATACTTTTCATTAAAATCATCAAGTTCATGATTTCCAAAGCTTAAATATAAGTTAGCATTTACATTATTTGATTTTATATAATTAAGACGGTTTTTTAAAGTTGCTTTCGAAAATGATTCTTTAGTTTGCACCATAAAAAAAACATTTTCGTCTTCTTTAACTATGTTATATCCCATGCTTTTATTAAAAACAACAGCATTTTTATTTGATTTTAGAACCCGGATTAAAGTTTGTTTGCCGCCAAGTAGTAAATATCCCGCTTCGGATGCCAGCCACGATGATAATATTGGCACCATTCCGTGCAATATTTGTTCATCCCAAAAGAAAACACCTGATTCTGAAGTATATTGTTTGTCCGATGGGCTTTTTATGTTTATTAAACCGCAAGGCAAATTGTTGTATTCAATAATCATGTATAAGTTTGTTGCAGGATCAAGCGATTTATACCATTCATATTGCTGTTGTGGCGTAATTTCTTCTCTATATATCATTTTATCCCGTATATACTTACTGTTACGGGCCTGACGAACTGTTTCAAGATTGTTTTCGTCTAATGATTTGAGTTTAATATTGTATTTTTCTATTATCATGCATCTTTGGTGGTTTTTCGCACATGATAAGGTGCCACATTGTTTTTGTTATTATGAATTCGGTATAAATATTTACCTAATACACCAATACCAAACAATATAGCCGATGCCGAAAACAATATTGCAACTATTAATGATGTATATCCTAACGGGACTTTGAAAAATAGTTTTTTATAAAGAAAAAACAAACCAGCAATGCCGCTTATAACTGAACCTATTATACCTATATATGACAACAATTTTAGTGGAAAGCCGGAGTAGAAAAAAGCAATATTTAAGCCCATTTTATATAACGAAGCATTGTTGTATCTGCTTTTTTTGTTTATTCTGAAATTATCAAACTTTTTATAATTGTATTTGTCGGTAATTGATGTTAGTAAATCGTCTATAAATACTACGTCTCCGTTGTGGCTGATGTTTTTTGCAACATTTGCCGATATTGCCCTGAATGAAGAACCAACTATTTGTTTTATACCTATGGATGTACCTATAAGCAATAAACATTTCCCTAAATTTCTGCTGATTTCAAATTGTTTTTTATTAGAAATGCCATAGGCTAAATCCAGTTTGGATTCCGTCATAAACTCAATTAACTCCAGTCCCTGCGCCGGAGAATAGGCCAAGTCGTCATCTAAAGTTATTATAAACTGTCCTGTGGCGTGCCGTATCCCACACAATGTGGCATGGTGCTGTCCGAAATTTTTCATTAAATCAATACCTGTTACGCTGTCTTTGTGTTTTTCGGATAATAAAGATATTTGCTCCCATGAATTATCTGTACTGCCGTCATTTACAAATATTATTTCTGCTTTGCATTGTTTTTCTGCAATGGCCGTTTGAGTGAGATTAACTATTTCTTCTATCGAAGCGGCATTGTTGTAAACAGGAATAACAAATGATATTTTATCGCAATTAATCATAGCTCGGGGATATTTATGCTGAAACGGCCAAGTTTGAGTATCTGCCCATTTATGGCTACAGATTTATCACTTAGAAGGTAACTTACAACAGAAGCCACATTGCCGGCATGAATAAATGCTTCGGGATGCAGCTTTTTCATTTTGATTACAAATTCCTCCGACATTGTATTAGCTGCTTGTTCAAGCATTGGAGTTTCAACGTATGTGGGCGAAACACAGTTGACTCTTATTTTTTTTGTACCCAACTCTTTGGACAAAGCAATGGAATATGCCTCTAAAGCCGCTTTTGATGCGGAATATAATGCACTTCCAAAATATGGTTGTCTTACAGCCTCACTGCTAATAAAAACTAAAGAAGCTCCCGAATTTAATTTCTTTTTTTTAAGTAATTCGGAAACTAATTTAACCGCACCAATAAAATTAACATCAAATACATTGGCAATATCCGTTTCTTTTATGTATCTTGCAGGTATTGCAGGTGCAATTCCGCTGCAATATACAAAGCCATCCACAGGTGATATTTACGCAACCAAATTATCAATATCGTTATTATTGCAAATATCCAGTTGTATTGCGGTATGTTTATTCTCAAGTATTTTTTTTATAATCTTAAGTTTATCATTATTGCGCCCGCACAGATATAATTGATACTGATTGTCTAATTCTTTAGAAATTTGACTCCCAATACCTGATGTGGCACCAATAATCAATATTTTATTTTGCACATTCATTATATTCTGTAATTGGTAAAACCATAGTGTTTTTCAGACTTATTTTTGCCGAAGCCCATGATAGTCCTATGCCAAATCCGCAGACAACTGCATTTTCGGGATTTAATGAGTCGTTATTCGCAACGCTTTGGCAAATGGTAAGCGGAATGCTTGCAGAACTTGTGTTGCCGAATAAGTCTAATGAATAAGGGCATTTTTCAGCAGGAATTTTAAGTTTTTTTCTTATGGTTTCAAGCATTATTCTGTTAGCCTGATGCAAATAGAACATATCGATAGACTCAATAGAATACGAAGAAAGCATAAGTAATTCGTTAATTTGAGCCGGTACCTGCGTTATACTGAAGTTAAAAACTCTCAAACCGTCAAGAATCATTTGGGTGTCGTTGCGGCGAATGCCGCCGGGAAACTCTTTATACTCAAAGCTTTCTGCTGTTGCTAAATGTCGTGTTCCTCCGGTCTTAATATAAAGGGCGTCAAAATTTTTTCCGTCGCTACCGGTGCAAAAAAACATATTCTGCGCATTTTCATCGTATTCAAGAGCTGTAGCCGAACCTGCATCTCCAAACAAGGGGTAGGTGCTTTTGTCATAATAAGACAAATTAATTGTTGAAACATCCCCCGATAAAAGAATTGCCCTGCTTATTCCTGATGAATTCATCAGCGAAGAAGCAACCTGCAACCCGATAACATAACCCGAACAACCTAAATTTATATCAAATGCAATGCAGTTTTCGGATAAACCTAATCTGTGCTGCAAGATAATGGCAGTACTTGGAATTAAATAATCAGGAGATTGAGTTACAAATATTAATGCATTTACGCTTAATGGGTCCCAGCCAAGCTTATTCATAAGATTTATTGCAGCATTATAGCATAAATCGGAAGTAACAACACCCTTATCTGCAACCCTGCGTTGATTAACACCAACCATTTTTATAAAACCATCCCGCTCGTTTTCCGGAATTAATTTGTAATCAGCTATTTTATCAACATTTTTGGGAACACATGTTGAAATACCCGCTATGTTTATACTATTAATTACAGCATTAGCCATTAGTTGTTTTTTCTGTAATTATATCGAATAAATCTTTAACCGTTACTGACTTCTGAAGATCTTCGGCTGTTAAAGTTAATTTTTACTTTACATTTATAATAGAAAAAAAAATGAGAGAGTTTACCGATGTCCAGTCACAAGTATCTATGAATATAGTATAGGTATTAACAGATCACAGAATAATAGCTTAT
>CAZJYL010000137.1:0-2276 GCA_964550265.1 uncultured Bacteroidaceae bacterium | reverse complement strand
AGCCCGGAATAATATCTTCGAATTCCGATTCAATTTTAGAAATAAAATCATTAATGTCCAATTTCATTTAAGTAGTGATTTATAACAAAGATAAAAATTATAAAGCAAAATTGTTCACTTAACTTAAATTCAATTTATAAAAATGCTTTTAATATTTATTTGTTTTCTGCTTTTGTACTGCCTGCCTATATAAATTATTGTAGTACTGCGATTTTTCCATATTACCTTTTCTACCGTAATAATTAGAAAGGTTTAGTAACAAGGATTGATTATCAGGGTTGAGCCTGGCAGCTTCTTCCCAATTGACAAAGGCTTCGGTTGTGTCTTTTTGCCCTAAAAAATAATTACCTAAATTAATATAAGGGAAATCTGATTCCGGGAATTGATTTTTCATGGCTTCCTGCATCTGTAAAAAACCGGCAGTATCTTTTAAATTTAGTAATACAACTCCTTTTTCGTTATAGCTGTTTAAATAATCCTTGTTTGAAATTATTGCTTTATCTAAATACACCAAGGCTGAATCATATTCTTTTTGATGATTATAAACAAATCCCAAATTATATAAAGCCTCAGTGTAATCGGGTTTTAATTCTGTGGCGTTTTTGAAATCGCTAATTGCCTGCGAAGTATTTTGTTTAAACATAAACAGAAAAAATCCCCGGCTATTCCATGCAACAGGATACTTGTCGTAAATTTCCAGCGCCCGGTTATAATATTTTTCGGCATCTTCTATATATTTAGCGTTGCGTTTTGAATATTTTGCATTATTCATGGTTTTGCTTACCTCAACCTGCAGGGTGGTGGCAAGCAGAAAATTGGCTTTAAAGCTGTTTTGACAGCGGGGAATATCATTATAAAATAATGTCAGATGATCTTTCCACACCGAATTGCGACTTATAGTCCGTGCACCGTAAACAAATATCAAGGCAAGCATGGTAATACGAATACCCTTATTAAAATTAACAAGAGAAGTTAAAGGTCTATTCTCATACTTAAACAGTTTCAGAATAAACCAAACCAGAGCCACGCAAAAGCCTAAAGATGCTGCATAAACATATCGCTCGGCAACTATGCCAACTGCCGGTCTTACTATATTTGAAAACATTGAAATTGCAATCAAATAAAATAAAATTGCAAATGATAATGGATGCCTGCTTTTAAATTTTGTTATGGCATAAATTAACAGAGCCGCATGCAAGATTAAAGATAAAACAGAAATGAAATCAGGAAAATGAGTAAGGGGAATTGTGTCAAATCCATAATAAAACCGTAATGGATAGGGAATTATTAATAAACGCAAATAAAATAATAAAGCAACAAGCCCCGTTCCTATGCGGTTAAATAATCCCCGGTTTTCATATATGGGGTTTTCGAATCCATAAACAGCGCGATGTGAGTTTTCAAGAAAATATTGCGGCACATATCGTGCTAAAAATGCTCCGGCTGCAATTAGTAAAAAGACTATTAAATAATACTTATAATTTTTTATGCCGGCAAACCATAATATTAATGGTATTATTGCAACAAAAACAAGTGCGCTTGATTTTGATAAATATGCAATTAAGTATATTGGCAGGGATAATACAAGATAGTACCATTTTTTTGTATCGCAATGCAACAGAATAACCCAAATAGTTAATAAGCTGAACATAAATGCCAAAAGCTCGTCTCTGTTTTTCAGGCTGGCCACTACTTCGGTGTGTATGGGATGGGCAGCAAAAACCATTGTTATCAATAAAGGCAACCACGGATATTTTTCATAAAAAAGCCGGTGGAGAATTTTAAAAAGTATAAAAAGCGTAAGAATAAAAATTACAAGATTAACACAATGGCTTAAATGTGGATTATTTCCCCATAAAAAAAATTCAATTGCAAAAGTTATTTTAACTATTGGTCTATATTCGTATTTTGACTTATCGGTAACGGAATAATGCGATTTAAAAATTTCTGATATAGAATTAATGAAACTTTGTTCATTATAAGCTTTTTTATAAATAACGAAATCATCATCAAGTGAATATCGGTTGCCAATAGTGTTTGCATAAAGCAAAATACCAATAAATGCAATTAGGATATATTGAGTTCTGTTTTTCATTTTGAATATAATTGCTAAATTAATGTTTTTAACAAGGCAAAGGATTTTTTATTTTCTTGCTTTTTTGTTAAAATTTCAATAAAAATAATTTTTGGCATTGTTTTTTCTTGTAAGAAATGTATTTTTGATTTTTGCAATTTCAAAATATTGACAAATTCAAAAAAAAAACAAACTAATAAAC
>CAZJYL010000136.1:0-6867 GCA_964550265.1 uncultured Bacteroidaceae bacterium | reverse complement strand
CTGCTATCCCAACCCATTTACAGATCAGATTGTTGTAAGCTGGCAGAATATTGAAGCAGAGCAGGGCAGTATTGTGCTTCATGACATAACCGGCAGAGTTGTTTTGCGTCAAAATATGAATTTAAGCGATTTAGAACATAAAACAATTGAACTTTCCCTTTCCCATTTAGCAAGCGGGACATATTCCCTCACGGTGTATGTTGGTAATGCTGAAAAGATAATGAGGATTGTAAAAAAATAAGAAATTAACGTAAAGGGTTAAAGTAATTTTCGCTCATTAAAAAGCCTTTTTTAAAATTTGACTAAAATTATAAGTGATAAAATTTTAATTTTGTCGCTAATAATTAAAAATTAATCGTGTAAAATAAATAATTGTTAGTGGTGTTCTCTTGTTGTTTTTGTATGTTAAATACAATGATTAGTATTAATAATTAGTCTAATCAGCTATATTTTATTTGTAATGCACACTATTTTGTACTCTGCAATTTAGCACAATTAACTAAATTGAAGATTTTTGTGAGTTTAGAATAATAAAAATGAAACAAAAATAATATTGTAGCAAATACTGTTTTCATTGTGTTTATGCGCTATTCAGGAGCCTTTAAGAAAAATCTTTCTGAACTTTCATTAAAGGTTTTGCAATTAACTTAAAGTAATTCAGGTTTGCAAAATCATTGATTTTCAGCTTGTTTTATTTATGATAATTATCAGATTGATTGATTTTTGATTTTTTTTTTTTTGTATATTTGTTTTACTGTTCTGATTTATAGCCGGGGGGGCAATAAACAAAGTGAATATAGATTTTTTAATCCAAAACACTATGAACAGAAGCTCTACTGTTGTTAAATCAGTTTTTAAACTGAAAATTTTAATTTTATTTTCATTATTTATTCTACGCGGGGGTAATTTAGCGTGGGGACAAACTAATTATTATTTTGGCGGCACCACAGGAACATCTGCTGCCGTATGGGAAAATACGGGTAACGCATGGGGCACTACACCATCGAGTGGAGCCACACAAAAATGGCCGGTCAGCGGTAGTTATAATGCCAACTTTAACGGCGCAGGCACAGTACGGTTGCAAAATACAATTACTGTAGCACCGGTTGGAGTATATATTAATGCTAACGGCAATATTTTTCGCACCGAAGACCATATTGGTATATTAACATCGCCTATATCTTTGGGTTCTAATAGACTGACATTAGCTGCCGACCCAAATACCACTAATTACATGTCGCTTAATGGCGCTATTAGCGGAACAGATAATAGCACTCTCACTTCAATAGAGGTTACATCCGGTTTAGTCTATTTCAAGGGAGCTAACCCATATAAAGGTCATACTCTTGTAAATGGCGGAAGATTAAATATTTCTACAACAGGTAGAATATGTTATAATACATATGTGGGTTATGCCGGGACATTAGAGGTTAAAAACGATGGAGTGTTAGAACTTGATTCTTGGAAGTATAATATTCTAAATTCCTCATTAGGTGGTTTATCTGCCAATACAGAATGTTTTGTTATAGATAAAGGTATTATTCGATTACTTAATACTGATTCTTATGGTCGTGGAATGACAATAAATGGTGGCGGAGCAACGTTTGAAGCTCCTGCCGGAGTTATTTGGACATTTGATTATGATGTGGGCACTGGTGATAATAGACCAAACAATTATGTAAATAATCCCAACATTGTCTTTAATTGTATTGGTAATATTATTTTTAATAAAGCTCTTAAACAAGGTACGGGTTTGCTTGTGAAAAACGGAAATGGCACACTTACTCTTGGATTACCATCAGCAAGTGCTTCCGGCGCTACCAATACATATACAGGCTCTACCATAATTAATGGCGGAATTGTAACCCTTGCTGCAAATGATGCTTTACCGGTGGGTTCTTCGGCCGGTACGATACAATTTGCCGGTGGCTCTCCGATTTTAGAGCTTGGTAATTATTCTTTAGGTGCTAATACCACCGCTGCCGGTTCTGCCGGACAATTAGATTTTGATGTTAATTCAAGAATCATTCTTGGTACCGCCTTTCATAGACATTATTTTAAAGCTTCTAACTCACAATCGTGGGCTGCAACTTCCATTACTATTCAAAACTGGACCGGCGTTGCAGGAGCCAGCGGCACGGGACCAAGAATTTATGTTGGCAGCAATACAAGCGGGTTAACAGCAGCACAACTGGCAAAAATCACTTTTACAGGTTATGCTCCCGGAGCCATGTTGCTGAGTGACGGCGAGCTTGTTCCATACTACTCTGCTTGTCCTTCGCCTACATTATTATTAATGGAAAGTTTTGAAAATGGAGGTAGCATCCCGGCTAACTGGACCACCACAGTTGTAAACAATCCGGGTACTGCACCTGTAATTACCTTCCCTTCAACGAGTACAAACCCAAGTGGTTTCACTCCTACCGATGGTACTTATATGGTTGCTTTCAATTCTTATTCAGCTACATCGGGTGCACAGATTAGATTGAGAAGCACAGCAGCATTTTCTACTACCAGTACTACCAATATAGAAGTACATTTCGATTGGTTGCAATCATCAAGCTACACTACTTCTAATGATGGTGTTGAAGTGCAATATTCAACTGATGGCACAACATGGATTAATGCCGGATTTTATTCGCGTTATAATGCTTCAGCAGGTTGGACTCAAAAAGTTTGTAATTTGCCGGTTGGAGCTGAAAATAAGGCAACTGTTTATATTGCATTTTTGTTCACCAGTCAATATGGAGATAATTGTCATTTAGACAACGTTAGAATTACTGGCTGTTCAAGCATCCCGATGAGCTATATATCTAGTGATGTTTTTCAGGCTTCTTCAGCTAACATACCCAACTGCGCTGGTAATCAAGAAATAATAGGTATAAAAGTTGTTACAGCAGGAGGTTTGAACCCTTTTCCTCTTACACAAATTATAATGCAAATGGCTGGTACAGCTCCTATAACCGGTATAGATAAAATACATGTTTATTACACAGGAAATAATTCTACATTTTCTGCTATTAACCCATTTGATGGAGTGGGTACTACTCCCGCCAGTGGAACAATTACAATTAACGGAAGCAGGCTGCTTGCATCCGGTCCAAATTATTTTTGGATTGCTTATGACATGAATAGTAATGCAGCACCTACACAAACCGTTGATGCTTTTTTCCAAGCCACTAATGGCATAACAGTAAATGGAGTTCAAAGAAGCCCAACTACCCCGAATCCTGCCGGAGTTCGAACTGTTGTTGTGTGCGACCCTGCACCCGGCGGTGTTAATAACGGAAAACTTACAGTTTGGTACAAAGCTGATAATGGAGTTGTGTTAACCGCAGGAAAGGTTAGCCAATGGAATACATCCGGAGGCTTAGCCACAGGTTATAATCTTGCACAATCGATTGCTTCAAATCAACCAAATATAATAGCCGGTTCTACCGATTACAAGACATTTAATTATAATAAAAGAGTAGGTTTTGTTAATGCAAGAGGAACCTCTATTGAAAATTCAAATGACAGCCCTAATTTGATGGGCGGAAATGGATCAATGTTTACTGTTCTGGAACAAGCCAATGGCGGTTCCGGCTGTGCTTTCACTTATTTGAATACATCAAATGAAGCATATCAGTTTAAGCCACAATTCAGGTTGCAATCAGGTACTAAATCGGGTTATGGCTCCACTATTGATTGTTTTGGTTCAGGACATCCCGATTATCCTATATTCTTCCCGGGTGAATGGAGTGGCAATTCTGCATTTATTACTTATGCAACCGGTATTAACACTAATTTACAGGTAAGGGTTAACTCAAGAAACATCAATACATTAACCATTTCAAACAATAGTACTTATGCCCCATGGGTTAATCCGGGTTTGTGCTTAGGCAGAAATTCTGCCGGAGGCGAGCACGTAGATAATGATTTTGCGGAAGTAGCTTTGTATAATGCTAAGCTTACTCAGAACGAAATAGACAGAGTTGAATCGTATCTGGCAATTAAATACGGAGTAACCAGAGGTGGAAATACCAATACTTCCACTACATATAATTATTTGGCATCAAATAGCACTGTGGTATTCGACAAAGCATCTAATATGGGATACAACTACGACATTGCCGGTATTGGCAGAGATGATGCATCTGCGCTAAATCAAAAACAGTCAATTAGTGTGAATAAAACTGACATTCTTACTATAGGATTGGGCAATATTGCATCGGAGAATTCTAATAACATTAATACTTTTGCCAGCGACCGTTCATTTTTAATGTGGGGAAACAATGGATTGCCTACTGTGGCAATAGCTTCCACACAAACTCCTATAGCCTCGCTGCCTTCAGGAATTCAAAGTCGTATTCAGCGTATATGGAAAACACAGGCAACAAACTTTGGCGATAATTTCAGGGCTTGTCCATTAGTAACAGTTGGTTTCGAAACATTCGGACTGGTAAATTACATTCCCATTGCAAATTTGCGCTTGTTGCTTGACGAAGATGGTGCCGATTGGAGTAATGCCACGGTTATTTCGGGTGCTGTACTTAATGGCTCACGCATTGAATTCTCAGGTGTACAGCTTTCTTCTAGTAGAATGTATTTAACTTTGGGAAGTACTACTAAAATAACCACCCCACTACCTGTTGAATTGCTAGAATTTGATGGTAAATGTTCAGATGATGGAATCACTCTAACATGGACAACTGCATCAGAAACAAATAATCAATACTTCAATATTGAGCGCAGCCAAAACGAAAAAGACTGGACAATCATTGCCGAAATTCCCGGTGCAAACAACAGCAATACCATTAAGACTTATAGTTATTTAGATTTTGAATCTGCCGGACAAAATAATTACTACCGCCTGTCGCAAAGAGATTTTAATGGAGAAAGTGAAACATTTGTTCCGATCAATGTAGATTGCGACAAAACACAGCAAGACATTACCTGCTATCCTAACCCGTTTACAAATGATGTGGTTTTAAGCTTCAGTAATATAAATGCCGAGCAGGCTTTGGTTGTTATTCGCGACATTACAGGCAGAGTAGCTTTGCGCCAGCTGTTAAATGCCGATGAAATTGACCGGAGTTCTTATGTGTTGCCAACTGCCGGTTTTGCTTCGGGCGTATATTACCTTGAAGTTACAGCGGGTGATTTCATCAAAACTATCCGTATTGTTAAAAATAAATAGTAAACTATTTTGAATTTAATATTAAAGCCTTCTCTGTACGGGAAGGCTTTTTTGTTTGAATAAAAGTTTGAATTGAGAATTTATTCGGACAACAATGTTTCTTTTGTTACTTTTCTTTTGGCGATGAAAAAGAAATTAAGCTTGGCCGCAAGGCTGCTCAAAAACCTAAATTTACCTAACAATAAATTGAAATAAAAAAATCATTCTTTTGGACGTCGCATAGAATTTTGCGGATTAAAGAAAACGGACAGGCAGCGCAGGGAGCCAAAGGCGGCCAATATGACGGAAATCTGTTTGAGCTGAATAATTTAATCATTTATTCCTTGCAGCGAGTTATTTCCGTCTGTGGCTGATGTGTGTACGTTTTCTCCGAAAAATTCTAAAGCGACTAGCTTTTCTTTTGGCAATGAAAAAGAAAAGTAAACTCCGCCCGGCTCGAGGGCAAAAAAGAATTAAAATTCTTAATTGACAAATTATTCAGACAACAATGTATTTCAATATTATTTATTAAGCATAAATTTGTTCTTTATTTATTAATGTTTCAAAATATTGTAATTTGATAAAAGAAGAATCAATATTGTTTTTAACTATTGCAGCTGCTGGATTTATTTTATGCAGAATTCCACATGTAGGGAAAGTTTTGCGTGTTTTCAATACTTTGTTTCACGAAGGTGGTCATGCACTTGCAGCCTGGTTTACAAGTGGAGAAGTACTTAAAATTGAGCTTTTTCATGACACATCGGGTACAACAATAACAAAAAGTAATTCACGTAGAAGCCAAATAATTGTTTCACTGGCAGGATATGTTTTTGCATCATTTATTCCCTGGGTTTTCATTTTATTGCTTTCTTATGGTTATGAAATAGTACTGCATATTACCATGTTTGCGTTATCAATCACATTACTATTATTAGCCGTTCGTAACACTTATGGAATCATTTGGATATTGGTTATGCTTGGTGTTTATTTTTTAATAATTTTTAAAATACCGGATTACAGCTGGATTTTAACGTATTTATATACCGGCATCATGCTATTTGAAGGATTGTTTTCTGCCATAACAATTTGCAATCTTTCTTTTTCAAAGCCCAATAATGCTGGTGATGCAACAAATTTGCAAAAATATACCATTTTCCCTGTATGGTTCTGGGGCGTTTTCTTTGTAGCTCAGGCTTTTATTTTCTTTATTCTATCTTTGTATTTACTTATTAAATAACGCAACACCATATTTGGAAATATTTTGGCAAAAAAACTATTTTAAAGTTTTTTTTTATAATTTTGCAGTCCATAAAAATAGTTCTTTTATTATGCCCAGGTGGTGAAATTGGTAGACACGCTACTTTGAGGGGGTAGTGACCGTACGGTTGTGCAAGTTCGAGTCTTGTCCTGGGCACTAAAAGCTAATAGTTAACAAACTATATATGCTTTTAAAGTTTCATTTTTTAGTAAACTTTTCCTACTGAAAATCAGCTTGCATTGTTATTTGCCCGGATGGCGGAATTGGTAGACGCGCTAGTTTCAGGGACTAGTGTTCGAAAGAATGTGCAGGTTCGAGCCCTGTTCCGGGCACAAAAGCAGAATATTTTTCTGCTTTTTATTTTTTATATTTACATTTCAATTATAATTCGGTTTTATATTTCCTAAGTTCAAGTAATAAATGCAACTTTTCACGGGAAAAATAATGAGAT
>CAZJYL010000135.1:0-6895 GCA_964550265.1 uncultured Bacteroidaceae bacterium | reverse complement strand
CCGGGAACGTGGATGAACTCAATTTCTGTTTCAAAAGGTACATCTGCCGTAATAAACGGATACGAAAGCATTACAGGGCAAATTAATGCCGAATTCAAAAAGCCGGAAGGAACAGAAAGATATTTTTTTAATTATTATCTCAACGATGCGGGACGACATGAATTTAACATGAATGCTACTGCCGATTTGAGTAAAAAAGTGAATACTATTTTATTAGGCCATTATTCCTTTAACGATGTGGAAATAGATCGTAACAAAGATGGTTTTGCCGATATGAATACCGGGCGACAAATAAATATTGGCAACTTTTGGCAATATATTGATTCAAAAGGATTGGAAATGCGCTGGGGTGTTCGACTACTTGACGAAAACCGTATTGGTGGGCAAATATCGGGCAGCCCTTACTACTCCGTTTCGCCCGAAGGTCTTTGGAAATCGGAAATATCCAACAGAAGAGCCGAAGCGTTTATTAAAACAGGATATTTATTTAAGCAGCGACCCGGAACCAGTTTTGGCTTTATTAATTCTTTTTCGGTTCACGACCTTGACATGATTTTGGGAACAAAAGAATATAACGGATTGCAGAAGTCTTACTATTCCAATTTTATTTTCCATTCTGATTTTAAAGACACAAAACATCAGTACGATGCGGGATTTAATTTCATTTATGATAATGTTTCGGAAAAGCTGAATGACAGTACATGGAATACCGAAGAAATTGTGCCCGGAGTATTTTTTCAATACACCTATACGTTTCCTGAAAAAGTTACAATAATGGCCGGCATACGTCAGGATTATAATAACCGTTACGGATTTTTGACTACGCCGCGCCTTCATGCAAAATATCATATAAATGAGCATACCACCATCAGAGCTTCTGCCGGATTGGGCTACCGTTCACCATATATTATACCTGAAAATATTTCGTTGCTAACTTCATCTCGGCAACTTGTGTTTTTAAACAAGCCTGAACTTGAACAGGCATTTAATTATGGAGCTACCTTGGTACGCTATATTGATATTCTTGGAAAGGAAATGATGGTGTCGTTAGAATATTTTAAAACAGATTTTCAGCAACAGATGCTGATTGACATGGAGTCCGATACCTCAAATATCTATGTTTTCTCACTCAATGGAAAATCTTATTCACATAATGCACAAATTGAGGTGTCTTATCCTTTTTTGCGTCATCTGGAAATCAGGGCTGCTTTGCGATACAACGATGTTAAACAATCGCTGCGCGACGGGGAGCTAATACAAAAACCTCTTGTAAGCAATTATAAAGGGCTTGTTACTTTGGCATTTGCCAGCAATATGAAAAGATGGCAGGCTGATGCAACTGCACAGTTTATTGGCAAGTCGCGCCTACCCGACCGCAGCATGTTCCCACTTCCTTATCAGCTTGATGAATATTCACCTGAGCATTTTATTTTGCACTTGCAGCTTGCCCGTAATTTTAAATTATGGACTATTTATGTAGGTGCAGAAAACGTTACAAACTTCACACAGCATCATCCCATAATTTCAGCGGATAAACCCTATAGTCCGTATTTCGACAGCAGTGTGATTTGGGGCCCTGTTATGGGAAGAAAAATATATGCAGGAGTAAAATTTAAAATAAATAAAAAAGATTAATTATGGAAACGAAAATGAAAATCGCAAATTTGAAGTGTCAGGGGTGCGTTAACAATGTGATTAACGGACTTATGTCTTTGGAAAATGTTGACGATGTTAAAATAGATTTGGAATCATCCGAACTTACTGTTTTGTATCAAGGCGATACCGACCGCAGCGATGAATTTGCCAAAATATTAGAAATATTGGGATATCCAATGATTTCTAAAATTTAAAATGAAAAAATCAATAAAAAAGGAGGATAAATGAAATCAAAGATTTTTGTATGGGTAGCGGCAGTTCTTTTTGTAATGCCGATAATTTCTTTTGGCCAAACTGAAGTTAAACAAAAGCCAAAAAGCACAGAAGAAATAAAAATTCAAACAAATTTACATTGCAATTCATGTAAAGCGGAAATAGAATCGGGGCTTGCAACTGTTAAAGGTGTTAAAGAAGCTGTAGCCGATGTAAACACAAAAGTTGTTACAGTTAAATACAGCACAAAAAAAACCAATCCCGATATTATAGTTTCCCGTATTCAAAAAATCGGATATCAGGCCAAAACTATTAATGGGTGTTGTTCAGGACATTCCCATTCCGAAGGTAGTGGCTGTAAGGGTGGTGAAAGCGGTACTAAGACCGGTTGTGGAGGTCATCACTAAATAAACAGTGTTATGAATCAGGATAAAACGGTACTTGTATTTTCAGGTACCGTTTTTTAATTAAAAAAAGACAAATCTCAACCAGAGCTTTTAGGCCAATAAAATTGAAGCAATGAAAAATTTAAATTTCCTTTCTTGCTTTCTTTCTTTTATTGATAATACATACCAATGCTATAATATAAGCCGTGATAAAAGCAAATGTTCCAATTGCAAAGACGTATATATTGTCGGTTCTGAAATTATAAGCGAGTAAATATAGCATCAAGGATAGTAAAATCAGATTTGGAATAACATACAATATAAAACCCCATGGCCTGGAGAGAAACATAATGAACGATCCAACCCATTTCATCACTATAAATGTGCATATTATTGCAACAGCAGTATAATATTGTCCCGGTGTTATCGATTTTGAAAACATTGCCAGTGAACTTTTAACGTCATCGCTTAAGATTAAGGAGTCTATTGAAACATAAAGACCTAAAATTGTTGCCAGTGATGTTAAAACAAAAAGAACAATCATTAAAACAGAAGGCTTGGATTTTATTGACATATT
Source organism: uncultured Bacteroidaceae bacterium (assembly GCA_964550265.1). GTDB lineage: Bacteria > Bacteroidota > Bacteroidia > Bacteroidales > DTU049 > GWF2-43-63. The sequence continues at coordinate 4,063 of CAZJYL010000135.1, read as the reverse complement.
TTTAAGTTTTAAGTTAAAATTATAATTTTCTAAAGTTCAAAGATAATAATATCAAAGCATAAAGTAAAAAGTTTTTGCCATATTATTGTTTTGGCTCGGACTTTTTGAAGCCTATGGGAGTGTGGGTTTGTGTGCCTGATGGCAGTTCAATATCTCTGAAATCATCTTTTATAATGCTTGCAATCATTTGTGGAGTTCTAAGGTCGCTGTCGGTTGAAGCTAATCTTAAATTTTGATTGCGTATAACGGCTTGGGTAATCTTGCGGATTTCTCGTGCATTTCCAAAATATGCATCCTTGCTGTTAAGTATTTTTGAAATTAGTGCAGCAAAATGTGTTTTTGCTTCGGAGTTCATAAATAGTCCTTCTTTTTCAAACATGCTTGCGGCAATTTCAAGCAATTCGTCTGCAGTGTAATCGTCAAAAACAAGTACTCTGTCAAACCGCGATTTTAGTCCGGGGTTTGACAACAAAAATTTATTCATTGGCTCAGGATAGCCGGCCACGATAAGAGCAAATTCGCCACGATGGTCTTCCATTTCTTTCAGAATTACTTCTACGGCTTCTTTTCCAAAGTCGCCACCCCCCGTATCTGTTAGGGAATATGCTTCATCAATAAATAAAATACCGCCTAAAGCACTGTTTATTACAGATTGTGTTTTTATGGCTGTTTGTCCTACATAGCCTGCAACTAATTCGGAACGGTCAACTTCAATCAAATTTCCACGTTCCAAAAGCCCCAAAGCTTTATATATTTGCCCTATAATACGTGCTACAGTTGTTTTTCCTGTTCCGGGATTTCCCGTAAATACGGTATGAAGCGAAAATTTATTTAAAACATCTTTTCCTAAATCGTTATAATAGCGCACTAGTTTTATTAATTCGTTCACTTCGGTTTTTATGGTGCCAAGCCCTATCATTTTGTTCAAATCGCTTATGGCGATATTTAACAAACCTTCGTCTATTTCCAGTTTAAGTTTTTTCTTTTCTTGTTTTTGTAAAATATCTTGCACGTCAATAAGCTCAATAATTGACAGTTGTTCCTGGCTCAACTCGCGTACATTGGGATTTTGCATTAACCGGCGGGCCATATTCATTTTTGCTTCATCTCAAAGAGAAATAGCCATACGTGCATTTCCAAAGGTGCGGTCACGATTTCGATATTCTTCAACAATAATTTCGTTCATTAACTTATCGGCCACAGGTGACAGTGTAAGTTTCTTTTTAACCGTATTAAGCCTGATTATTTTCATTAGTTCTTCAGGCAAATAATCATCGAAATGGAAAGAATAATTTATTCTGCTTTTAAGACCCGGATTTGACGTGATAAAATCCTGCATTTCGGCAGGATATCCTGCAAACATTATTGCTATATCTCCTTTGCCATCGGACATTTCTTTAATAATAATTTCTATTACTTCGCGCCCGAAATCTTTATCATCATCTTTTCTGAATAGTGCGTATGCCTCATCAATAAACAAAATACCGCCACGTGCTTCCGATATTTTTTTCTTTACTTTTGGGGCGGTTTGACCTATGTATTCGGCAACCAATTCGGCACGTCCAACCTCAATTACATGCCCTTTTGAAAGCAAGCCCATGGACTTATATATGCGTCCAAGCATATTTACAACAGTGGTTTTTCCGGTTCCCGGATTACCGGTGAAAACACTGTGCAGCCCTATTTTTTCAGAATCCTCAAATCCTTTTTCTTTTCGGATATTTAAAAATTTGATATAATCAATATGCTCTTTTATTTGTTTTTTCACCGAAGTTAGCCCGATTAACTGGTTTAAATCGGAGAAAAGAGATTCTAAATTTTCTGTTTTGTTAGCAGTGTTCGAAATGGCATTACCTTGTTTTAATCCGGGCATAAAGAAATCAACATCACCTTCTTCTTTTTCTTCTTCAAAGCGCAGCGGAATTGTACCCAAAAGATTTTCCATAAACACAACTTCCACATAATAGAGACTTTGTATATAGGTTTCGCCGCTATTGTTGTTTCCCCATCCTGTGGCAAAACTTAAAACTTCTCCTTCTTCTGCATCAACATAATTAAGCATTGCTGTTGAGCCTTTAAGTTGTCTGGCCTTATCGTAGAAATATAAAATTATTTCGCAGTAATATGGGTTTTTTGCAATGTTTTCAATGTTTACTTCAATCCATACATAGCGGGTGTCGGCTTTGGAAAAATGCTTAAGATATACGCGGTCTTTTTCCTCAACATAATTCCAGCCACCTTCGAAAACGCGCATATTTTGCAAATTGAAATACGGATTAATTTCCGAATCTACCAGACCCTCATCTACAACATGGAAGTCGGCTGTGCCAACCATTTCGTTGTCAATCCATGCTTCCCAAAAATAGTTTCCTCTTTTCCAAAACGATCCGGTTTCGTCGGCGCCCCAACCCTGACGAAAAAATACTTCATTTTTTTCCATGCTTACATCAATAGTCTCCTGAATGTTGCATATTTCCTTATGTTGTTCCGATTTTCCCTTTAAAAAACATTTTATAGTAATTTGGGTTTTCCAGTCTTCTTCGTCAAATAATTTGTTATAAAAACTTAACTCAGCATACAAATAGGTAGTTTCCATGTTTTCGAATACCCTGCGGTATTTTTTGCCACTTGAAAGCCATTCTGTACTTGCATACACTTTTAAGTCTTTGAATTTATAGGCTTTTTCGAGAGAATCTTTTTTGTTCATTCGGATAATTTTTTTGTAAGAAAAGCTGCCGTAGCAGAATTTTTAACTTTTTTAATGCCGTCAATTGGTCCTTGATATATCACTTCGCCGCCAAGGTCGCCACCTTGTGGTCCAAGGTCAATTATATAGTCGGCACATTTTACCAGCTCCATGTTATGTTCAACCAAAACTACAGTATGTCCGGCTTCTATTAATCGTGAAACAGACTGATAAAAATATTGTATGTCGTGATAGTGTAACCCGGTTGTTGGTTCATCGAATATAAATAAAACAGATTCATTAGGCATTGCTTTTAATAAAAACGATGCCAGTTTAATTCGTTGAGCTTCGCCACCCGAAAGAGAACTGCTGGACTGTCCAAGCTGCAGATATCCCAAACCCACATCAATCAATGGTTTGATTTTATCACATATTTTTTTACAACCCGATGCGTATTTTCCTGTTTTTTCATTACTGAAAAAATCAAATGCTTCATCTATGGTTAAATCGAGAATATCGGAAATATTTTTATCCATAAATTTAACATCAAGCACATCGGATTTATATCTTTTTCCACCACACTCTTCGCATACCAAATGCACATCGGCCATAAACTGCATTTCAACCGTTATGGTTCCTTCTCCCTGACACATTTCGCAGCGTCCGCCTTCAATATTAAAAGAGAAAAATCCCGGCTTATAGTTTCTTTGTTTAGCCAATGGTAATGAAGCATACAAATCGCGTATCTCGTCGAATGCTTTCAAATAAGTTGCAGGGTTTGAACGGGACGAACGCCCAATGGGATTTTGGTCAACCATTTCTACTGCCGTAAGTAAATGAATGTCTCCCTCAATTGAGCCGAAACTTCCGCTTTGTTCCGAAAAGTTTCCAAAATGCCTTTGCAGGGCCGGATAAAGTACTTGACGCACCAAAGATGATTTGCCGCTTCCGCTAACTCCTGTAACGGCAGTAATTGCATTAACTGGTATTTTTACATCAATGTTTTTTAAATTGTTCTGAGTTACATTTTTAAGTTCAATGAAAAATTTTGGATTTTTATTTTTTTTCTTAACTGTCAAAGAATCTTCGCCCCTGAAATATTTGGCAGTAAGGCTGCTTTCGTTTTTCATAAGCTCGTTCAGAGTACCCTGAAATACAACTTTTCCGCCATTACGTCCAGCACCGGGTCCCAAGTCAATAATATAATCCGATTCCCGAATAATGTCTTCGTCGTGTTCAACAACGATAACGGAATTACCCAGGTCGCGAAGGCTTTTCATTACGCTTATAAGTTTTTCGGTATCCGTGGGGTGCAATCCAATGCTTGGTTCATCAAGAATATACATGGAACCTACCAGACTTGTACCAAGTGAAGAT
>CAZJYL010000134.1:0-6910 GCA_964550265.1 uncultured Bacteroidaceae bacterium | reverse complement strand
TAGAATACGTGCCTGTCACGCACGGGGTCGCGGGTTCGAGTCCCGTCCGGACCGCAAAAAGGAAGCTAAAAGGCTTCCTTTTTTGTTTTAATGTTTCTGAGAGTTGTGTTATTTCGTCAATAAAAACTCCTCATCAAACCTGAATTATAAATATTGGTTTAATTACAATCCTGAAAAGATGCTAATTTTTGAATCTATTAACAAAAAAAGGCTGCCCTTATCGGACAGCCTGATAAGATAAATTCAGCAAAAAATTATTTTTTCAGTGTATTAATCTCTTGTTTCAATTGCTCAATTTGCTGTTTAAGCAATTCTATTTGCAGTTGTTGTTCCTGCATGCCTGCAACCAAAATAGGAACCATTCCTATATAATTCATGCCTAAATACTCAACTTGCGGGTCCTCTTTTTTCTCACCCGGATGCTTGCCCTGCTCTACAAGAGTTGGGAAAATTTCTTTTACTTCTTGTGCGATGAAACCAATTTGAGTTCCTGTTGCAAAATTCATAAACGGATATTCTTCGGTTTTCATGGTGTAGCTAACCGGACGTAGTTTCATAATATTATTTAAAGCACTGCCATAATTTTCTATATCTTTTTTAAATTTTATATCAGAAACACTTGACCATGTGCCCGTATATGCGCCATTGCCACTACAATACACCCCATATCTTGTAGTAGAACTACCGGAGGTGTAACCATAAACTCCATACACAGTGCCGCTAGTACCGGTTGTACTTGCTGATGCACGCACACCATAATACGAATTGTTTCCGGTTCCTGACGAACTAGCATGTAAGCCTATATAATTGGCTGAAAATTGACCGCCAACACCCAAAAAATCTCCCGGCTCAGATATTCCCACAACTCCTCTCCCATCAGCACCAGAACCTAAAAATTCGCATTTTATGGCGTAAGACGATAAAGATGAAGAATCGGTAGTGAAATAACCAGCATAACGGGTATTAGAAGCCACATGCAGCCTGCTTAATTTGGTTGGGTTAGTTGTTCCAAAGCCTGTATTACCGGTAGTGGTAATGATCATTTTTGGGTTAAGGCTTGCATCGTATGAATTTCCAATAACAAATCTGTTATTTTCACTTTGGTCATTTGCTATTGCCCATGTAACAGTGCCTGCTTTAAATCCTATTGAAGCGTCTCCGCTGCCATCTTGGCTTACATAAATTTGGCCGTTAGTTAAATCGTTATTTCTATTAACATGCAATACTGCAGCAGGGGACATAGTCCCAATACCAACTGATTTGCCGGTAATATATGCGTCATTGGCGTTTTCTTTCCACACGCTGCTTTTTGCATACATCGCATAAGGTACACTAAGTAATTGGCTGGTGCCCATATCCGCATAAGAACTACCACCCGCCGGATCCATCTCTACCTGGAGCCAATATTTATAAGACTTCCAATCAATGCTGCTAAAACTTCCGCTAACAACAATACCTTGCCCAATTGCCAATGTAAATAATCCAAAATCATTTGTTGTTACATTAAAAGTTTCGCTATAATCTACATCACCTGTTTCTGAATCTTTATGCAAAGAAATTTTAATGGATAAGGTGTGATTAGCTAAAATATTGCCGGAAGCATCGCGTGCAACTGCCTGGTAGTTAAATGCATTTGGCGACTGTGCCATGCTTTGGAAAAATGCAAAAAACATTGCAAATACAAAAAATATAATATTAAGTCTGGTTTTCATATTGGTTTATTTTTATTTGTTGGTAATTGTGAATTTTACGGTTTTATTTCCTGCTGAATTATGATAATTCAGCATATACACACCTGAACTATAACCTCTCAAGTCAAAAGTAAAATTATTTGTCCCGTTATCAACGTTTACGACTTGTTCAATAATGGTTTGCCCAAGCAAATCGTAAACATGAACGATTGCACGTTCGTTGCCGGCAGAATTTACAATCAAACTAAATTGACCATTTGTAGGATTAGGAAAAACAGAAACGTTTATCGGGTCAGATTCATCTAATGATGATAAAACAACTTCGGGTTGCTGAAAGCCTTGAGTAAGGATACCCGAAGAACCGCTAAATGTTTCTGTCATAGTCATTTCGGCAATAGTAAAAGACAAAGAACCACTACTATTACCGAAAAAACCACCTGAAGAAGAAACCACAAAGGGGGTTAATGATTGTGCCTGTATCATACAGGTGAAAAGTACCCCCAGCGAAACAAAAACAAGTTTTTTCATTAACAAAAAATTTATACAAATATAAGATAAAATTTCTAACACTAAATCATTCTTTTTAAAGACATATAATATAAGTTCAAAGTCAAAATTGATTAAAACGTTTTTATCATTATCCAAACGATAGAAAACTATATCAAAAAAGACTCCAAAACTTAATAGTTTTGGAGTCTGTCTGTATTGTTTAAATAAACTTAAATTATACCAATCCCGCAAATCCCATAAAGGCGAGAGACAGAAGACCGGCTGTAACCAAAGTAATAGGGAACCCTTTCATCCCTTTGGGATACCCTGTTAATTCCATTTGTTCACGTATTCCTGCAAGTAAAACCATGGCGAGAGTAAATCCAATTCCTGTTGCTGCAGAATAAACAACGCTTTCTATCATATTATAATTTTTCTGAACAGCTAGTATTGCAATACCAAGAACTGCACAGTTAGTAGTAATCAATGGTAAATAAATACCCAAAGCCTGATAAAGTCCGGGGCTGACTTTTTTCAAAATAATCTCAACAATCTGTACCAGAGAAGCAATTACAAGAATAAATGTAATTGTTTGCATAAATTCAACTCCCAGAGGCACAAGAATAAAAAATTGAATTATGTAAGTTACAAGATTTGCCAATGCCATAACAAACACAACTGCACCTCCCATACCAACAGCCGTAGATATTTTTCCGGACACGCCCAAAAACGGACAAATACCAAGAAATTGCGCTAAAACAACATTGTTTACAAGAATTGCCAGAATTATTATATTAATCATTTCCATAGCGCTTCAAATTTAAAAGTTATAAATCTTTTTTAACCTGTTTACAATAGCTATCAGGAAGCCATAAGTAATAAAAGCTCCCGGAGGCATTATAAACAGAAGAACGGTTTTTGCCCCATCGGCAAGTAATTGAATGCCAAAAATAGTTCCATTGCCTATTATTTCGCGAATACTGGCCATTAAAGTAATTGCCAGGGTAAATCCAATACCCATTCCAATGCCATCAAGTATGGAATAAAAAACCGAATTTTTTTGTGCAAAAGCTTCAGCTCTGCCAAGTATAATGCAATTTACAACAATAAGAGGAATAAAAACCCCTAAAGCATTGTACAAATCCGGGGTATATGCCTGCATTACTAAATCCACCATAGTAACAAAAGTGGCAATAATGACGATAAATAAAGGAATGCGCACCTTGTTGGGTGTCCAATTTTTCAATAGTGCAATAAATAAATTTGAAAATAGCAGTACAAAAGTTGTTGCTGCTCCCATGCCTATTCCGTTTATGGCAGCTGTTGTTACTGCAAGCGAAGGACATGTTCCAAGTACAAGAACAAAGGTTGGATTTTCCTTCAGTAAGCCATTGGTTAAAGTTTTTAAAGCACTCATTTTACAAACTGTTTTTTAAATTCCTCATAAGCTCTTCTTATTGCATCGCAATATGCACGCGAAGTAATAGTAGAAGCAGTAATGGCATCTACTTCACCACCGTCTTTTTTTACTGAAATTTTATTTTTTTCGGGTTGCATTTTGTTAAATTGATCTTTGAAAGAAGGCTCTACCATTTTTGCCCCAAGTCCCGGAGTTTCTTTTTGGTCAAGAACTGCAGTGTTATAAATAGAGCCATCGGGCAAAAAACCAACCATTATGCTGAATTCACCCGAAAAAGCCTTGTCGGTATAGGTTTTTACTGCTACGCCAACAAGCTCGCCTCCTTTTTTTGCAGGGTACATTTCCAATTTGCCATCTTCAATAACGATTTTCTCATCATTAGGCTTATTGTCGAAAGCAGGAACTACTTCTGCAATGGCATTGTTTACTTTTTTAGCCTTTGCCGTATCTATCGGTTCTTTTGTAATGCTGTACACATATCCTAATGCTGCAGCCATAACTGCAGAAAACAGAAATAGTGTTAAACACATTGTAAGTAAATTCGATTTAATTTTTTTTGCCATAAGATTTACCTCCCAAAAGATTTTGGTTTAAAACCCTTGTTAATTAGCGGAGTGAAAGCATTCATAATCAAAATTGCAAATGAAACTCCTTCGGGATATGCTCCCCAAACACGAATAAGAATAGTTAAAACACCACATCCCAATCCAAAAACCAACTGCCCCTTTACCGACATCGGCGAAGTAACCATATCGGTTGCCATAAAAAATGCTCCCAACATCATACCACCCGCCAGCAGATGAAAAATAGGGTCGATATATTGAGTCGGATCAACAAGATACAGAATACCGGCAAAAACAAAAGCGCTTAAAAGAAAACTAACGGGAATATGCCATGTGATAACTTTTCTGATAAGCAAATACAATCCGCCTAAAATTAATGCTATTGCCGAAACCTCGCCAAGAGAACCCCCAATTTGTCCCATAAACATTTGGGTATAATCAGGTAATTGCGAAGTAACCTGAGCCATGGTATCACCTTTGGCTAAACCTTCTTTAACAACGCCAAGCGTGGTTGGTCCTGTTAATCCGTCAATGGAAAAATTCATTGTATCAAATGGGAGCCCGGGTTTTGGCCATGTTGTCATATCAACAGGAAATGAAATAAGCATAAACACCCTGCCGGCCAATGCAGGGTTGAAAGGATTTTTACCCAAACCACCAAAGGTCATTTTTGCTATTGCTATAGCGAAAGTTACTCCAATAAGCATTTGCCACCAAGGCAATGACGACGGAACATTGAAGGCAAGCAATATGGCCGTAATAACGGCTGAGCCATCATTAATGGTTGGAGTAATTTTCAATAAGAATTTGGCTATCAAATATTCAACCGTGACTGCACCAACAATTGCAATCAACATTAAAATTATTGAACTTAAGCCAAAATACCAGAACGATACCAATGCGGCAGGTACCATTGCAAGCACCACTTGCCACATTATTTTGTTTACATTTTGGTTCCCGTGAATATGAGGAGAACCCGATACAGTGAGCAGTCCCATAGTATAAATTTAATTTTTTCTGCTTCTAATTATTTCACCTATTTTACTTTTTCCCAAACGTAGCATATCAAGCAACGGACGATTAGACGGGCATGTGTAATGACAGGTGCCACATTCGATACAATCCATTACATTGTTTTTCTCAACAACATCAAAATTATCGAACTCCATGCCGGCTGCCAGTAAAAATGGCTGCAATCCCATCGGACAAACCATGGTGCAACGGGCGCAACGTATACAGTTTGCAACAACATTACGCTTAGACTCTTTTTCATCGAAAACAACAATCCCCGATGTTCCTTTAGTTACAGGTATATCAATATTAATTATGGCTTTTCCCATCATTGGTCCGCCATTAATGATTTTATTGCTTCCTTCGGGTAAACCACCGGCTTTCTCAATCAATAGCGATACGGGAGTACCAATTTTAACTCTGAAATTAGAAGGTTTTGAAACTTTTTTGCCTGTAACTGTTACAACGCGCTCGATAAGCGGTTTGTTTTTTTGTACGGCTTCGTATATGGCATAAGCTGTACCAACATTCTGAACAACGCATCCAACCTCTATCGGAAGTTTTCCGCTTGGGACACGTCGCTTTGTCAAAGCCTCAATAAGTTGTTTCTCGGCACCCTGAGGATATTTAACTTTTAATCCCTGAACAGTAATGCCACTATATTTTTTTGCAATTTCATCCAAATGCTGAATTGCATCTTCTTTATTATTTTCTATTCCTATAATTGCCTGCGAAACATTAAGTGCTTTCATCAAAATCTGAACTCCAACCATAATCTCTTCGCCTTTTTCAAGCATCAAACGATGGTCGGATGTAAGGTATGGTTCACATTCAACAGCATTAATTATAAGGTATTCGGCTGTTTTATCTTGTGGAATAGCCAACTTGACGTGAGTAGGAAAAGTTGCACCTCCGAGACCTACAATACCCGAATTCTTAATAATTTCGATTATTTCTTCTTTCGATGCTTTAATTTCCTTAATTAATGTATCGCTTGTGTCGATACCTTCTGCCCACTCCTCGCCTTCTTTATTAATAACAATAACCGGCTTTCGATAACCCGTGGTGTCGGTCCAGAAATCAACTTTTTCTACGGTTCCCGAAACAGGCGAATGAACAGATGCAGATATAAAAGCTTCTCCCTTGGCAATTAGCTGACCTATCTTAACTTTGTCGCCCTTTGCTACTATTGGCACCGAAGGAGCACCAAGGTTTTGATTCATCATAACAAAAACAGTATCCGGAACAGCAATTTCCTCAATTGCACTATGTTGAGAAAATTTATTTTCTTCAGGATGAGCTCCACCTATTTTGAAAGTTTTCAACATTTTTGGTCTCCCATATTTTAGTTAACTGAATTCGTGTTTTCTGAGTTTGCCTCTGCTGTTTTACGAAGCGGGAAATTAATTTCCAAAATGGCAGATGTCGGGCATTCGCTTACGCATTTTCTGCATAATTTGCACTTATTGAAATCAATATAAGCCAGATTATTTACCATTGTAATTGAATCATGAGGGCAAGCCTTTACGCATTTGCCGCAACCAATGCAAGCTACAGCACAATTTTTCTTGGCAATTGCGCCTTTTTCCGTATTAACACAATATACAAAAATTCTCTTGCCTTTTGGTCCTTTATTACGTAGTTCAATTATCTTACGCGGACAAGCTTTTACACAAGCTCCGCATGAAGTACAATTGTCTTCTATCACAACGGGTAGTCCCGTTGTTTTATCCATA
>CAZJYL010000133.1:0-6917 GCA_964550265.1 uncultured Bacteroidaceae bacterium | reverse complement strand
CAGCAGTGGCCATGCGTTTAGGCGATGTTGACAAGTTAGCCGAAAAATGTAACAGCATTATTGTTCCTGCCGATGCCACAAATACAGCCGATTTGGAGAACCTTATTTCAAAGTCAATGGAGTTCTTTGGGGGAAAATTTGATTTCATCCTTCATTCTATTGGCATGTCTCCTAATGTGCGTAAAGGTATTCCCTATGACAATACAAATTATGAAAACTATTTAAAAACCATTGATATTTCTGCTCTTTCGTTTCATAAAGTAATACAGATATGCCGTAAAATGGACGCAATAAACGACTGGGGCTCAATTGTGGCATTGTCGTATGTGGCAGCACAACGGACTCTGTATGGATATAACGACATGGCAGATGCTAAAGCATTACTAGAATCAATTGCGCGTAGCTTCGGATATATTTACGGCAGAGAGAAAAAAATAAGAATTAATACCATTTCACAATCGCCTACTCCTACAACTGCAGGTAGCGGAGTTTTTGGATTTCAGTCGCTTCTGGACTTTACCGAACGAATGTCGCCGCTTGGCAATGCTTCGGCAGACGACTGTGCCGATTATTGCATAACACTTTTTTCGGATTTAACCAGAAAAGTTACCATGCAAAATCTTTATCACGATGGTGGTTTCAGCAGTATGGGTATGAGTGAAAAAGCCATGACTCAGTACGACAAAAGTTTTAAGGAATGTGACGAAAAGTAAAAACATCATTTTCCATACTTAGCTAAATTAAAATTTTGTTGCCTTTTTCAGTTTTGTCATCAATAAATATTAATGACATATTCAACTATTCTTTGTATTTTCGTAGCTTACAAAAAATTTGATTATGCGTAAAAAACTGATTGCCGGAAACTGGAAAATGAATCAAGATAAAGACTTGATTACAACTTTTGCTACTGATTTAAAAAATAATTTGACAGATTTTAATAATACGGCTGATGTTTTAATATGTCCGCCTTTTGTTTATATCCCATTGCTAAATGAATTATTTGCAAACACATCTGTTTCAATTGGTGCACAAAACGTATCAAGTGAAGAAAAAGGAGCTTTTACGGGCGAGATTTCAGCTGCGATGTTAAAAGACATAGATTTGCCTTATTGCATTATTGGGCACTCCGAACGTCGCCAGTATTATCATGAAAATGATGAACTCTTGATTAAGAAAGTAAAATTGTTATTTGCTAACAACATCAAACCAATATTTTGCTGCGGAGAAATGTTGCCTGACCGAAATGCAAACAATCATTTCAATATTGTTCAAAATCAACTGGAAGGCGTTTTGTGGAACTTGCCTGAGGAAATAATTTCTTCAATTATTATTGCTTATGAACCGGTATGGGCAATTGGAACAGGCGTTACTGCCACTCCTGAACAAGCACAAGAAATGCATGCATTCATACGAAAATTAATGGAAAAACGTTTTGGTAATAGCTTTGCCAATAATATTTGCATACTTTATGGCGGAAGTGTGACGCCGGACAATGCAGGTGAATTATTTTCAATGCCGGACATTGACGGTGGTCTGGTTGGCGGAGCATCGCTAAAAGCCGATTCTTTCGCAAAAATTATTTTTAGCTGTAAATAAATGAATGCATCTGATTTTATTCAAATCACATTAACAGGACTGCCGAAAGACGATAATACGCAGGAATTGGTAATATCGGGAATGCTTGAGCTTGGGTTTGACAGTTTTTGGGAAGATGGCTCTTTGCTGCATGGATTTGTTGCTCAGAATCAATATGACGAAGCCGCACTTAAAAACATGATATGTGAAAGGTTGCCAAATTCCAACGTACGAATTATTAAATCTGATCTGGAAAATAAAAACTGGAACGAAGAATGGGAAAAGAATTTCCCTGCAACCGAAATTGATGATAAGATATATGTTTGGGCTCCTTTTCACCAGCCACGTCCGGAATTTCAGTACCAAATTCAGATAATGCCCAAAATGTCGTTTGGCACGGCTCATCATGCCACAACATACTCGATGCTTCGACTTATGCTCGAAATTGATTTTGAAGGCAAAACCGTTATTGACGCGGGTACCGGAACAGGGATACTGGCAATTTTTGCTGAGCTGAAGAAAGCTTCTTCAGTATTTGCTTATGACAACGATGATTGGGCTGTTGAAAACTCCATTGAAAATATTGATCGGAATAATTGTAAAAAAATAAAAATCGCCAAAGGAGAAAAAGAAATATTAACCGGTAAACAATGTGATATTTTGATGGCTAATATTCATAAAAATATCATTCTTGGCGATTTGCCATATTATTACAATTCGCTTAATATCGGAGGTTATTTGCTCTTGAGTGGTTTTTTCAGTGAAGATTTAGCCGATATCTCCTATGCATGCGAAGCATTAGGTTTGGAGATTTCAAAATTTGTAGTTAAAGACAATTGGGTGGCATCACTTTATGTTAAAGTTAAATAATCGTTTATGAGACTTGCTTTTTCATTATTGGCTGTATTTATCTGTCAGATAGTTTTTGCGCAACTAAAACAATTTTCCGAAGAACCAAATAAATTTATTTCGGAAATGACTAGTTTATACACCGCACTGGAAAATAAAAACGACAGAAAAAATGGTGAGGCTTTTATGCTCGAAAAGTTTACACCTTTCTGGAATGGAGGAATACTTGTAGATAAACAAAAAGCAACTATCATAAACAATTGCAATTTGATGTTAAAGAAAAAAATGAAGGCATATCCGCATTTCATGAATTATATGATTAGTTTGCTGAATATGTCTGAGGCAGGTAAATTGCCTGCAGTTTTTGATCCATGGCATCAAACCCTTGACAAATTGATGGGAAAATCAACCAGTAATTCTTTTTTGAATTTTTTATCGGCTTCCGATTCGCTGTTTTTAGCAAATTATTTATATGTTTCAAATACTACTAAATGGGTAGCAAGCAATTCTACTTATGATTTTACTTTCGAAGACGAGCCCGTGGTCTTTTTCCCATCGCTGATTTTAACTTGTTATGCCAATAATGACAGTTCGGTTATTTACGATACACGTGGCAAATTTTATCCCCTTCAAAAAAAATGGGTTGGCGAAAAAGGCAAAATTGATTGGACGCGCGCGGGTCTTAGTCCAAATGAGGTTTATGCAACATTTGGCAATTATGTGATAGAACTAAAAAGCCGTGATTATTCAGTAGATAGCGTATTATTTTACAATAAGGAGTTTTTTGGCTCCACCCCATTACCCGGACGTATTGAGGAAAAAGTTCTGGCCAACAGAAGTGGCGACAATGCAATTTATCCCCAGTTTTCATCTTACGACAAACGTTTATCTATTAAAGAAATATATAATAACGTAGATTATGAAGGCGGGTTTTCCATGCATGGTCCTAAACTTTTGGGCTCAGGTGATTTAGAAAATGATGCTATTCTTTATTTTAAAAAAGATGGTACAACCTTTCTTGTTTCCCGTTCAAAAAGCTTCAGCATCAGGCGCGACAGAGTTAATAGCGACAGAGCCTCTGTAACAATATATTTTGAAGGTGACTCTATTTATCATCCGGGTTTGGTAATGAGATATATTGATAAAAAGCTTGAACCCAATGCCTTAGCAAAAGGAGACAGTAATTGGATTGCAGTTAAGGAAATCTCTTTCATACGCGACAATGAAGGTTTACGTCAAACTCCTTTTTTCAATACCTATCACAAGGTAGATATGTATTTTGAAGCTTTATATTGGAAATTAGATGACCCGATTATTGATTTCAGAATGATTAAAGGTCCGGGCTCGGCCAGCGAAGCTCTGTTTGAATCTGCCAATTACTACTCCGAAGGCCGTTTTGAAAAATTAAAAGGTATAAACGATTTACATCCTTTTCAGTCTTTAAAAAACTATTCAAATCAAATTGGGTCGCGTGTTTTCCCGGTTTCGGATTATGCTGCATATCGCAGAATTCAGGTGGAAGGCATTAGAAACGAAATAATTGATTATGCCATTCAGGGCTTTTTGATTTATGATATCAATACAGATAAAGTTTTTATTAAGGACAAAGTGTATGATTATCTCAATGCCAAGGTTGGCAAAGCCGATTATGATGTTATTCAGTTTCATTCAATAATTGATGCAAGATCTAATGCAACTTTTAGTCTTCTTAACTGGGATTTGAAAATTCAAGGTGTATCACGCGTGTTTTTAAGTGATTCTCAGGCTGTATATATTTATCCTGCTGACCAGGAAATAGTAGTTAAGAAAAACAGGGATTTTACTTTTGCAGGCAGGGTTCATGCGGGATTATTCGATTTTTACGGAAAAAACTTTTCTTTTGAATATGACAAGTTTGTTTTGAACTTGCCCATTATTGACTCTATGACCTTTAAGGTTAAAAGCCGTAAGCCCGATGAATATGGCGAGTATCCGCTTATCAGGGTAAAAAGTGTTATTGAAGATTTAAGTGGCGACATTCTTATTGACCATCCAAATAACAAATCGGGCAGAAAACCATACCCTGAATATCCTATTTTCAACTCGAAAAAGTTTTCTTATGTATACTGGGACAAAAATTCTGATTATCCGGGCTCCTACCCAAGAGACAATTTTTTCTTCCGTATTGACCCATTTACATTGGACAGCTTGGACGACTTTTCTACTGATGGGCTCGAATTTAGCGGCTACCTGTCGTCTGCGGAAATTTTTCCTGATATAGTTCAGCCTCTTAAAGTTATGAAGGATTACTCTTTAGGATTTATTCATAATACAGGTCCTGCCGGGTATCCAGCTTATGGCGGAAAAGGCACATTTACAGGTATTATTGATTTATCAAATAAAGGTTTGTATGGCGACGGCACATTAAATTATCTTTCTTCGGAAAGTAAATCGGATAACTTCCTGTTTTTCCCCGATTATATGACCGCTAAGGTTAAAGATTACACTATTGAAGAACAAAAAGGGGCCAACCCTATACCTAAAGTTGAAGCCCACAATGTTAAACAAGAATGGCGTCCGTACGAAAACAGTTTATCCGTAACAACCACAGACCAGCCTGCACGTATGTATGCCGAACAAACGGAAATGACAGGAACACTTAATATCACTCCGGGAGGACTAACCGGTTCGGGAAAGCTGGATTTCAGAAATGCCTCAATGGTTTCAAAAATATTTAAATTTAAAGACAGGACTTTCGATACAGATACCTGCGACTTTTATTTAAAAACAGCTGACTATGACGAATTGGCCTTTGAAACCAAAAACTATAAAGGTCATGTTGATTTTGACGAAAAGAAAGGTGAATTTAAATCAAACGGCGGTACATCGTTGGTTAGTTTCCCTGTAAACGAATATATCTGCTACATGGATCAGTTCGACTGGTATATGGACAAAGATGAAATTGACCTGCAGAACAACGCTGTTAATGTTCCGGGATTAGACAAAATGGATATTAAGCAGCTTGCCGACGTAGATCTGGCAGGTTCGGAATTTATATCAACACATCCGGCTCAGGATTCATTAAGATTCCGTTCTTCTCGTGCAAAATACAGTTTGCGCGATAAAATAATCTACGCCAGCGACGTTATGTTTATTAAAGTTGCCGATGCCACTATCTTCCCCGGCGACGGGAATGTTACGATTTTGAAAAAAGCCGAAATGCTGCCGTTGCAAAATGCTCAGGTTTTAGCAAATAATACCACAAAATACCATACCATCAGTAGCGCTAATGTTTCAATATATGGCAGAAAATCTTACTCCGGACAGGGTTATTACGATTATATTGACGAAATGGATGGTATGCAAAGAATATTTTTGGACAAAGTGGCTGTTGATTCTACCATCCAGACATATGCGCATGGTTATATTAGTGATTCGCTTGATTTTACTTTAAGCCCCTATTTTGATTATTATGGGCACGTTAATCTTAAGGCTTCAAATGAGTTTTTGACTTTTGATGGAGGAGTTAAAATTAAACATCAGTGTGATACTTTAGGAAGACAATGGATAAGATTTGTTTCCGAAATTAATCCGACAGATATTTATATTCCTGTTGGTCAAACCATTACTAACACTAAAGGCGATAGAATATACCTGGGCCTTTATTTAAATCGTGATTCTATCGGTGTTTACCCTGCCTTCTTCTCCAGAAAGTTTTTGGGCGGTGACCCCGAACTGGCAACTTCAAGCGGATACCTTACCTATGACCATACAAGTAATGAATACAGAGTGTCGTCAAAAGAAAAACTGGCTCAACCCGTGCTGCCGGGCAACTACATGAGTTTGTCTATTTATAAATGTGTTACCCGTAATGATGGCAAATTGTCCTTGGGAGGAAATTTCGGAAGGGTTAAAATGAATAATTATGGCATTATTGATCATTCTAATCGCGACAGCAGCACTATTATATATACCGTGGCTGAACTCGATTTCTTTTTGGCTCCTGCTGCACTCGAAATGTTCCAGCAAGCTGTTTCAACCAGTTCAGAACTTGAACCTACTAACGTGAGAAGCGAATTATATACAAAATATCTTGGCGAGATAATGCCGGCTGACGAAGCCGAAAAAGCTGAATCTGAACTTGTGTTATACGGTTATTTTAAAAAATTACCCGAAAAACTTGAACATACAATTACTTTTTCCGATTTAACGTTGAAATATAATAAGGCAACCAAAAGCTATGTATCTCAAGGCAAAATAGGAATTTCAACAATTGGAAAAGCTCAGGTAAATAAATACGTAAACGGCAAAATGGAATTATCTCAAAAACGTAGTGGCGATCGTTTAACGTTTTATTTAGACGTTGGTACCGACTGGTTTTTCTTCGATTATTATAATGGGCTGATGTCTGTGTTTTCTTCTAAAAAAGAGTGGAATGATATTATAATTAATACAAAAGACGAAAATCGCGAACTAAAAGCCAAAGATGGAGAAAAAGCCTATCGTTTCTATAT
>CAZJYL010000132.1:0-6952 GCA_964550265.1 uncultured Bacteroidaceae bacterium | reverse complement strand
ATATAAGCCTATTGAAGAGCGCATTACTGAAATAATTGGTCCCTGGGTAGGGAATACCCACACCGAAACTTCAGCAACAGGTACATTAATGACACATGCGTATAATTATGCCCGCAGCATGATAAAAAAACATGTAAATGCAAGTCAGGATGATGTATTTCTGCCTGTTGGATTTGGCATGACTGCCGGTATAAACAAACTGCAACGTATCTTAGGTTTAAAATACTGCAGTAAAATCAGGCATCTGTCAAATTGTTTGGATACTGATGAAAGGCCGGTTGTTTTAATAAGCCACATGGAACATCATTCAAATCATACAAGCTGGTACGAAACAGCTGCTGATGTGGTTGTAGTGCCACCTGGTAAAGATCTTTTGGTTGACTTAAATCATTTAGAGGAAGAATTAAAAAAATATAAAAATCGCAGAATAATTGCTTCGTTTTCAGCCGGTTCAAACGTAACGGGAATAGAAACACCAATTCATGAAATGGCTGCACTTGTTCATAAATATGGAGGTGTATGTTTTGCAGATTATGCAGCAACCGCTCCTTATTGTGATATTAACATGCATCCGCATGGCAAGAGTGAAGAGTATTTGGACGGAATATTTTTCAGCCCTCATAAATTTTTGGGAGGACCCGGGTCGAGTGGAGTTTTAATATTTAATAAAAACCTATATCATAATATTGCTCCCGACAATCCTGGTGGCGGAACGGTAGAATGGACAAATCCCTGGGGTGAATACAGATATATTGACGATATAGAAGTTAGAGAAGATGGGGGAACCCCGGGTTTTTTACAGACTATTCGAACTGCGCTGGCCATTAGTTTGAAAGAGCAAATGGGAACAAAAGCAATACATGATGCAGAAGAGGTATTATTGAAACGGGCTTTTTCTGAGTTTGATAAGATGAAAGGCATTCATGTTTTGGCTACAGAGCATCGCAAACGTATTGGCGTTATTTCTTTTTATCATGAAAAAATGCATTATAATTTAATAGTTAAGCTTTTAAACGACAGGTATGGAGTTCAGGTTAGGGGAGGTTGTGCTTGTGCGGGAACCTATGGACATTATTTGCTTGATGTTTCTTACGAAAAGTCTAAGCATATAACCGATTTGATTAATCACGGCGATTTATCGCAAAAGCCGGGATGGGTACGTCTTTCTTTGCATCAAACAATGACGGCTCATGATGTTGATTACATTTGTAATGCAATTAATGAAATAATTAAAAATTATAACAAGTGGAAGAAAGACTATAATTACGATTTGCGCAAAAACGATTTTGTACACAAAAGTGGAAAAAGTACGTTTACAAATGTATATGACTGGTTTGAACTATAATTAAAATCAGAATTTGTAAGTTATTCCGTTGCTTATATATTGGGTGTTGTGAACAACGCCTTCAGGTGGATTTGAATCGAAGAAATAACGCCAGGATGTTGTGAATGAAAGATTTTTTGTAATTTTTACCAGCAAATCAAGTTGGTTGAATGTCCTAAAATCTTTAAAGTCTTTTATTAATGGCTGATAATATATGGTATTTGTTAAGATTGTGCCTTTGTTGTTTTTAAGTGTTACCGATAAATAGCTGCTAATTCTGTGGTCTCGGTTATAAAAATTGGGCGATTCAACTTCTTCGTATTCATACATATATAAAGACGCTGCATAGACTCTGAAATTCTTTTTACCTACAACCTTAAATCTTGGTCCTAAGCCTGTAAGCCAACGAAATCGGACATTAAGTAATTTATTGAATTGTCCTTGCGTAAATGCTTCAATAGTCATGTAAGGCTTAAGTTTATAATTGTAACGATAGTGTAAGGTGCCCGAATTATCAAAGTCTGATAGTTTGCTTTTTGTTAGACCATAATCAAGAAACATTAGATATAAAGACGATTTGGTTTTGTATTGAACGTGGTCTTTCATGTTTATAGACAGCAGCGATGAGCTTGTTTTCGAAAAAGACGAAGAGAAACCAACTGTGCCTGAAAATCCGGTAGTGTCGGTTATAATGCGTTGTTGTTCAATATTCAAAACTTGAGCATTTGCTGCAAGAATTAACAGGAAAAAAGAAAAAACGTAAATTAATTTCATAAAATTTTTTAACAAAGTAAATAATTTTGTTTCAATTGGAATGATTTATTAATTTTGCACTCCCAATTGGCGGGGTAGCTCAGGTGGTTAGAGCGTCGGATTCATAACCCGAAGGTCACGAGTTCAACTCTCGTCCCCGCTACAAACAGCAAGTAGAAGCGTAATTATTTAAGAATAATTTCGCTTTTTTTATTGTATTTTGAAAAGGTATTTGTGTTTATCGTGACATGATAATATTGTAAGTAAAAGTTTGTATTTATATTTAAAAATTTTGTAGGTGCATTTTTATGATTTTTAAAATTTGAAATAATCAAGGTAAAAATTTTTAATCATTTAATTATTTTAATCATATTGCTTTAAAAAAATATTTCGTAATGGAGTATTTAAATAGCAGGATTTTTAAAGTGGTTTATTTTTAATAAAACACCAGCTTGACATAATATTAATTATAGGACAAAAAGCAATTTAATTCATATATTTTTTTGGATTGCTAATAATAATTGTTTTATCTGCTCTATAGTTGATGTATTTGTTTGACGCCGGTGGTCGTCAAGTTTCAAAAATTTATTGTCAAGTTGTTTTTTGACTAAAATGTAAATTATATCGAGAAAACTGTACTTATTATTTCGAAATGGTTCTTGCAGTTTTATTGCGCGTAAAAACAAATACATAGGTTCGTCAAGTTCAATTATTTCATATATCCGGTTGCTTTTTGTCTTCGCGTTAAATTCAGGCATGACAGCTTTAAATTCTGCAAATGATATGCTTTTTTTATTAGAAAAATGTTCTTTGTATATCAAAGCTTCTGTTTCTGTTGCAAGCATATCATATATAGATAATATACTACCTGAATATACATACACTATACGTTTTGTAAAACTCATTACAATATCGCCCTGGATGAATTTCATTTTAATTATCTTAAAGTTTTTCGCCAAAAGTATTGTATGCAGTTTTTCCTACTCTGAATTTAACTCTTCTACTACCAGGCCAGATGAGAGCAAGCGAACATCTTTTACATTTAAATCAAAATTTGCTGCACATTGTCCGTCTTTAGTTTTATATGGCCTTGTAGACGGTTCGCCCTCTGCTACGATTAATGTTCCTTTTTTAAGGTATTGGCAAAGATTTTCTGCTGCCCGGTCATTCCACATGGCGCAATTTACCCATGTTGTATTTTCTCTTTCAACGCCATTTTGGTCAACGAACTTTACTGAATGCGCTACAGAAAAATTTAAAACTTTGCGCCCGTTGTTTTCGCCTACTGTTGCATCTTGGCCAATGTAACCAATTACTTCACATTTTAATTTACTCATATTTGTTGATTTTAAAAAAACAGGGTTCCGCCCTGCGCGGTTATTTGTTTAAAAAACTGGTGTTAGTATTTTGAAAATTTCGTTTTCCTCTTGGTCGTAAAAATCAGGTTCCGGATCTTCCAGTATATAACTGTCCGGAGGTATTTCAGGCAAAGGCAATTCAGGTTTAGGAAACCTTTTGCGTAAATATGAAGAAATAAAGGCTTTTACACTCATTCCAAATGAAATAGGTGCATATATATCTGTGTTTTTATTGTTGATTAAAGCATAAGGATCTGCTGACGTTTTTGGCTGTCGCTGCTGATTGTTTGGCGTGAAGCTTACTAAATTTACTTCTGTGCTTTCTAATTCTTCCCCTGTAATTGTATTAATGGCTATTTCTCTACATTCTGCTGATATTTCTTCAGGTCCGTATAACTTATTAAAATTTAATTCTTTTTCGTTATAAAATTGACCAAACCGGCTGTATAATCGTTTGTCTTGTGTATTCTCTAATATTTGATTTAATCTCTCAATGTCTTGAAATACCTCATCGCCTTTAAAGTGATATTTAATGCACTCCAAAATCCCGAAAAGATAGGTTTCAATTATTAATTGATCCTTTTCTTCATTACTTATGTCTTTTCTTTTCCTTGTTTTCCTGGCTTCTCTATCAACATAAAACTTTTTGCGTACAAGGATTTTTTTATAATCGCCAACATAATTATCATTTTCATCAAAGCTTCCCTCGACCTGATCAGTCTGCTTCCACTCCATTATGTATTTATTATTTTCGTCTTTTTTATACAAATACAATGTTTCCGCCCATACTTTTGTGGCTCCTGTTATTTTGTGCCAGCTTTTTTTTAATAAGGTTCGAAAATTATTTACATTTTTTTTTTTCAATAATATTAATGAGTGCATGTGTATGTGCAACCCTTGCCCCTCTCTGCCTGGTTTCACTTCAATGCCATATTCGCCCGCGTAAACGTGCTTTTTCCACCATGCTCTGCGCCTTAGTTCTTTAAAAGCTGCAATTAATTCGGCTGCATAAAATTCTTTTCCATTATATAAGCCGTCTGCATGTGGTAAAGTTAAAACTACATGCACAGGATGATATTCTGTTATTATTTGCGGATTTTTGTATAAAAACTCTTTGTATATTTTTCTTATTAATTGACTTTTGCGCCAGTTCCAAACCGGATCTATTCGATTTTTTGCGTATATATGGCCCATGGTATATGTATCTATTTTGCCGTTCTGTTCAAAAATTGCTGCTATAGAAATTCCCATGTCTGCCAGGTCATAATAAGCTTTTATTAAGTGGCTGTATTTTTTGTTTAGGTGAATTAATGTTTTGTTTTCTGATTTTATATTAATGTTGTTTATAATAGCATGATATGCTTTCCTTGTAGGTGGCAACTGATAATTAAAATTATCATCAATGAAATTCTTTATCGCTTCACGATAGCGCAATGCTTGCGAACGCTTCCAACTTAATTGCGAAGCATATTTTTTATTGCTCAATATTTTATCGTGATTTAAAATTTCCGTCATAAAAAAATCTGCACACTTATTCTGATATTTATGAACAAAAGGGTAACGCACTGAAAATCAGTGCTGTTTGTAACCTCACTTTATCCGTTTTAACTCTTTTTGAAAAAATGAAGTTAAATTATTGATATTCAGTTTATAACGATAATAAAAGCGACTTTCTGCATGTGGCTGTATGGCAACCAATTCAGGTAGTATTTTTTCGGCAACTGTAACAATAAATTTTTCCCAGTGCCTTTCATCGTATAAACTTAATTGAACAAGTTCATCATTAAGTATTTCAATATGATATTGTTTAGTTTTGTAGTTAAAATCAAATTTTGAAGCATATTTAAAAGCTTTTTCACGCTGTTTTAAAAGCTTGCACATTAGTTCAAGTGAATTTTTGATAACAAAGCGTTTTATACATTGTTCGGCAGTAATTTCCTGGCGTGGTTTAAATTGGTGTGTTATGCAATTCCAGTCTGTGAATGCAATTGTGGTTTGCGCTATGCCGATAAAAAGGTCTATTTGGTTGTTTGTGCTGTATTTCATAGTTTAGCCCTCTTTGTTTTATGGTTTTTTTGGGTTTTTTTCCTGACTTCTTCAATTACGCATGTTTTGATTTTTTTCTGACCGGCGGGGTGTCGGGGTAGCCCTGGCTTGCCTTGGCTTGCCCCGATCTGCCGCGGGCTAAACTTGCGTTTATTGCTTCATCAGGATTTGGGTTGCTCCCCAGCATTGCCCAAATATTTTTAATAGCAAATATGCAACAGGTGCAAATTGTCAGGTTCCCGATTATGACCTATTTTAAACGATTTTGCACAATATTAAACGATTTTGCACAATATTGAACGATTTTGCTCATTTTTAAACTTTTTTACTCGAAAAGTTCTTCTTGCTTCACTTGCAAACATTTGCAAATAATGTTTAGCGCGCCTAATTCTGTAAAACGGTGGTGTTTTTTCGGATTTGAAAGCCATACCTCTATGGTGCGTATGCTTATGAAATTAAAATGCCTTGAAAGCAACATTTTGCACCAGCCGTGGTGGCGTACCTGTTCTAATATTTCCTGTTTTATTTTCATGTTGTTTGTATTTAATTCATTTTGCGGTAACGTCTTTTGTCGGCTTGCTTATCTATGAACTGTACTATTAATACTCCTAATATTAGGCCTGCTGCGGCCGAAATTCCTGCTATTATGGCTGTAATTATCATTTTAATTTGCTTTTGCGTTTGTTTTTGTGTAAATTGTAACACGAAATCGCAGCAAATGTAATATAAATATTCTTAATACGTACATTATTTGTACGTAAAATGCAATATTTTTTTCATTTATGCAATATTTAATTGATAGTCAATTAATTAAATTTGTATATGATTGATATTACAAAAAATATTATTCTAATTCGTAAAGAATTAGGACTAACTCAAGAGGAATTGGCGGAAAGTTTAGGCGTTCAACCTGCAACTTACAGCAGAATTGAATCCGGCAAAATTCAAATTAGTTTTAACCGACTTACTGAAATTGCAAGTTGTTTTAATATTTCAATTGTTGATTTAATTACATATCCGAAAAAGTTCGTTGACTCTGAAAATATGCCTAAAGAACAAATTAAAGCATCTTTATTAATAGAACTTAATCAGGATAAAAAAGAACAGGTTTTAAAGCTGGTTTTCGGAAAGAATAGTTTGGAAATTTTAAATAAATAGAATATGAGACAAATATTGCTTTTCCTTGCACTGATCCCTTTTATTTGTGTTGCGCAAAAATCAGTAAAGGTTTTCAATTATAAAGGTACAATTAATTCAACATTGCATATTACAATGCAAATTTCTGAATCTTATGATTTTTCAAAAGACTGCATAATTTCCTATTTAGGCACCTATTATTACGATAAAATTGGAAGTGATTTATTAATAAGAGGTCATTTTAATCCTTGTGGCCAAGGTATGGCAGACGGGAATAATCATCCAGTATACATTACAGAATTTAATAACGATAATATTGAAACAGGTCATTTTA
>CAZJYL010000131.1:0-6988 GCA_964550265.1 uncultured Bacteroidaceae bacterium | reverse complement strand
ATTAATTACCTCCTTAAGCATGTCGTAGTTTTGCAGCGGATGAATATTTGCAATATATCTGTCTATTGTCTCTCTAAGTTCAGCTTCATCAACAGGTTTTAACAAATAATCAAAAGCGGCATATTTAAAGGCTCTTATAGCAAACTCATCAAAAGCTGTCATAAAAATCACATCAAATTCCCGCAAAACTATACGGTCAATTGCATCAAGCATTTCAAAACCGTTCATGCCCGGCATTTTAACGTCCAAAAACACAATGTCAGGCTGATATGTGGCTATGGCATGAATTCCTTCTGAAGCATTTTCGACATTAGCGACTATCTGAATATTGCCAATTTTTTCAATAAGTCTTGCAATGCTTCTTCTGGCTTTGGCCTCGTCATCAACTATAATTACTTTCAACATGAGCGATTCTTGATTTTTCGTAAACAGCAAATATAATAAGTAAATTTTGAAAATAATTAACATATAAAATATTCATGTTGAACCTACCCAGTATGAGAATTACTTTCTATTTCAATAAAAATCATATTTTTGTTACAAAGAAAAAATCAATGACTTTGAAAAAAATTGCTTTTTCATTACTGATGCTGCTAATGATCTCGCAGCTTTTTGCCGGTTCAGGTAAGGTCGATTTCATTGAATGCACAGTAGATTTACAACCAACGGGTGAAGCTGTTATTGGATATTGCGTACGGTACACCGTTCTGTCAGGTGAATTGCATGGTTTTTATTTTAGCGGGCTGGACCGTCTTAAAGTCGGCTCTTTTTCCGATAAAAGTTACGCAATTGACAAATACAACAACAAATATGATTTGTCAATCACCAATGTTGGTGGCGGAAAATATGACATCGTACTTGCTAATGGGAAAGGTGTTGGTAGTGGTTATGTTACGTATTTTTTCTGGTTTGAAACAAATTTTGCCACCGCCGGATATCTTGGAACAACCACCGGCGAAGATGGGAAAGACCTTGTTTACTTTAACTGGGCACCGACCGAATGGGATACTGATGCCAAAGGCATGGATCATTATACATTGAAAATTCTAACACCTTTCAAACCGGACTTTAACGTAAACGTAAGGGAACGCGTTTATGCCGATAGCCTTATAATGACTGAGAAATGGATGAACGAAAAATACGAAATCGATTTTCAAATAAAAGAAGCGGGCCGACTGATGATGCTGGTGAATAAAAGGTCGCCCGATTATAATTTTTCGCCCAGAGTGCAAATTTACATGCCTGCCGCTTGGTTTGACACCACCGATATCGGCACTTATAAGGAAACTGTTGATACGGTAAAGGAAAGCGAATACAAGAATAAAAACAATCTTGATTCCAAGGGCTTTTGGACCCTTGCTTCTATTCTGCTTGCCGTATTTATATTATATTTTGTTTTCAAAAATAAAAATCTTGCAAAAGCACGTATTCAGGCCGAAAATATTGGTTGGGATAAACTCAACTGGATTCCGCCTAAACTTGAAATGGCCACATTCAGCATTTCGGGTAAAATTTGTGAAAATCTCGATTATTTCGAAGCAGCCTTTTATCTGGAATTTCCGATTAAAAAAATATTTAGCTTCATGCTTGCCTCCTTCGAAGCCCAGCAATATATTAAAATATTGAAAAAAGATCCGCTTACCGTAAAAGTTATTGATACACCAGTTTCTTTTTACAATGATTATGAAGAAATGTTTTTCAATGCGTTGAACGACGACGGCATGTTTTCTCAGGACGAACTGAATGCCATTATGAATAAAGCGATAGCAAATATTCGTGAAAAAGCCTGGGATGCTGATGTTGAAGCAACAAAAAAACACTATCGTGAGTTGCTGAAAGCCAAAACAGATGAATACGAAATGGACAACCCATCTCAGCGCATAAGCATAATGGATGATGCAAATCAAGACTATAGCTATTGGGCAAGGTTTTACAGATACTACCACCCGTATTTTACTTACCACGGCGTGATTAATCCGCCAATATATGAGCAATATATTCCGGTAAATACCGACCATGTGGTATATAGCAATATACATTCTGATATAATCCCCGACATTAATGTATGCCATGCAGCATGTCATGATGCATGTCACAGTGCCTGCCACAGCGCTTGTCATTCAGCCTGCCACAGTGCCTGCCACTCAGCCTGTCATAGCGCCTGCGTAAGCGGCGGTTCTCATTAATAATTTTGAATATGGATCAGCGTTTTAACTGGGTTAAAGAATTCATCGCCAACGTGAGACCTTATATTGAGGTTCGGCTGGAAGATAATATGCTGATAAAAAAACCCAATTATGTTCAAAAACTAAATCCTTCCGGAGCCCTGATTCTGCATCACCTGCTTAATGGAAGCAGTATTGAAAGTTTGCTTAATCATATTGGCAAAAATAATGAACAAACAAATGATTTACTTTCTTTTCTGTTAGCTGTTAAATCATCGCTTGAAGGCACTCTGGACATATGGACTCAAAATACTGCTGTTGTAAAATCGGTATTCGAGGCACCTTTTACAAAATTACCGGTATTAAGTGAACTTGCAGTTACCGGCAAATGCAATCTTCGTTGTTCGTTTTGCTATGCAGGCATCAATAATGGTTGCTCAACTCATACACAAGATTTAAGCACCAAAGATTTAAAGTTAATTATAAAAAAAATCAGATTGCAGGCAAAAGTACCTTCTATTAGTTTTACAGGAGGAGAGCCAACTTTGCGCTATGATTTGCCGGAGCTTATAGAATATGCAAAAAGCCTTGATATGCGGGTAAATCTTATCAGCAACGGATTCCTGATTGATAAGTCTCTGGCAAATGATTTTAAAAAAGCCGGTCTTAGCTCTGCACAAATCAGTCTGGAAGGATCTACCAAAATCACGCATGAAAAAATAACAGGAATACCTGGTAGCTTCGAAAATGCACTTAACGCCGTTAAAATTTTGAATGCTTGTAATATCCGTACGCACACAAATACTACACTTTCTAAACAAAATATGCACGAAGCGGCAAGCTTACCACAATTTCTGAAAGAACAACTAAATGCCGAACGATTCAGCATGAATCTGATTATTCCAACAGGAAGTGCTCTGGCGAATGAAATCCATTTGCTGCAATACTCCGAAGCAGGTGAAACAATTAAGAAAATTAATGAAGCGGCATTGCTTAATGAAATTGAATTCATGTGGTACTCCCCTACACCGCTATGTATTTTCAATACAATAACCGAAGGGCTTGGAAACAAAGGCTGCGCTGCATGCGATGGATTGCTTTCAGTTGATCCCGAGGGTAATATTCTTCCCTGTTCTTCATGGAACGAACCATTAGGAAATCTTATTAATAATGATTTTGATTCTATCTGGTTTTCGGCACGTGCAACCGAAATCAGAAATAAAAATTCGGCACCCGAAGTATGTAAAGGTTGTGACAGTTTAGCCATTTGTCAGGGTGCCTGTCCATTGTTTTATAAAGCCGAAAGCAACAATGACTGCAGTTTGCTTAAAGCCAGAAAATCAAACATAACACAAACCGTATTATGAAAAAATTATTCTTTCGTATTTTTCCTCGTATGTCAAACACTCTTCGGGTGGCAATATTCATTTTTCTGTTTATTTGCGGAATCAGTCTTCAATTAGAAACGAGAGAGTTTTGGAGCGGAGCAATACTTATTTTTTGTTCGTCGCTTTTAATGATTAACAAGGGCGTAGATTCACGACTACATGTGGAGCGCTATAGACACAATGCCGAATGGAAACCTACTAACAGACAGCAAATTGAAGATATTATCAAAATGGATAAAAAACTCAGGCGATGGGACAGAAGTGGTTACGAAGTAAGTTCAACCTGGGGTGTAATATTATTCATAGTTGTAATTATTGTTGGATTTTGTTTTATCGGCAATGTAAACGATGATAATATGTCATTTTTTGGTGGTGACTTTTTGATTCTTTTTATACCTCATTTTTTAACCGGTTTCAAAAAATTCGACAAAATCTCACGGACTTTGTTTTATACAAAACATTGTTTAAAAGCCGCCGATATTGCAGCAGAAATTAATAAAGACATAAAAATTGAATTTTTGACTTTGCTGATTGAAAACAACAAAACAAAAGCTCTTTATCCAAAAGAAGTAAAACTTAAAATGACTCTAGATGGCTCACCCGAGTCTTTTCTTGGCTGCTACGGTCAAATATCAATCAATTCGGTTAAAGGCACTGATTATCCGTACTTTTATACCGTAATAGTTTTTAAACCCGAATTCAAACTAAATCAAAAATTCAATAACATCACACTACAAAACAAGGGAATGCTGAAAGAATATACCGTAGAAAAGGATGTTCAGGTACTGGTACTCAGACAGGTTACAACACGCACCACCGGCTATTTTACAACTAATAAAGCCGTGCGTGGAATACTTGCGCAAACTTTCGAAACTTATCGGCAGTTAATGACGATGTGATAATTTATAAATTGTGAATTTTCAGCGAGGCTACTTATCACAGGAGTTATACGTATTATTTTTAACTATTAAATTTCATACTTATAGCCATCAGGGATAAAAAGCTCAACTCTTGTTCCCGCAGCTTCACCCTTTTCATTGTATAAATCATGGATGACAAAACCTGCTGGTTTGTCATTGTATCTATTCATTATTTCAAAGAATTTATTAAATACCTTTAACCCAACCCCATTTGATAATGAACCGTTTTTTGCTGAGGCTGCGCGTCCGATTCCGTTATCTTCAACAAGAAACAAAATTCCATTACTTTTATTAATTGCAGAAACTTGCAGTAAACCTCCACTCGACAAATGTTCAATACCATGCTTCATGGCATTTTCAACAAATATTTGAATACTCATTTTTGGAACGTGGATTTTAAGGTCCAAATCGGGGTCAACGTAAATATTATAATCGAAACGATCTTCGAATCTGAACTTTTGTAATTTCAAGTAATTTGTTACAAACTGAATTTCATCTTCAATAGTACGTGTAATTTTCGATGTGTTTTCGATTGAATTACGAAGTAGCTGCGAAATTTTTACAAAATAATCATAAGCTTTATCATTGTTTTTTTCCTGCACTTCGCTGCCAATGGCAGCAATGGTATTAAACACAAAATGAGGGTCGAGCTGGGCATTTATAGTTTTAACCTGCATTTCGACCAATTCTTTTTGAACTTCAAGTTCCTTGTTTTTAAGAATTTGTTTTCTTCTCATCAATAAATAAATAACACCCGCTACTATTATCAAACTAAATAAAATAACTATAGTTTTAAATTCCCATGTCTGGTAAAAAGCATGCTTTATCTTAAATTTAATTATCTGAACCGGTTCGCTTGAATAGCCATTTTCATTTATGGCAATCAATTCAAAGCAATATGAACCGGGACTCAGATTAGTGAAAATTGCTTCGGGATTGTTGGTTTCAGTCCAGATATCGCTATAGCCGGTCAATCTGTATCTGTATTTTATTTGTTCTCTATTTATATATTCCAGCCCATCACATATAATGCGGATATTGTTTTGTTTCGGCTCCAGTTTAATAAGTGTATCTGAATAAATTTGAGAATTATTAATTTTTTCCCATAATAAATCTTTTGTGCTTATCTCAAAAGATACCAAAAAAGGTCTTGGAGGCACCGTGTCGTAATAAGTTTTTGACGGATCAAAACATATCACGCTTTCTGAAGTGGGTATCCATATTTTCCCTTTTGAATCAACACATGAGCCATTTTGACCACATTCAATCCCCAAAAACCCATTATATCTGTCAAATTTTTGTATCGCCTGAAGATTGTGTTTCTTAAACTTCTCTAAATCAACAGTAATTAAACCCTCGGTACCTCCGGCTACAATTTTTTTATTTTCCCACAATGAAATAAAATAATAATGCCCTTCGGAAATCCTTATATGCGATAAGCCATCATAACAATAAAGTCCGTCTTTGTTTGCATACCACATATTGCCATCACCCGTGGATTTGGCTGACACCACGCCATCATTTGCCAGTTTGGAATCATAGTGCTTTTTAAGTATCGAGTCATTTTTAAGTAGAAAAACTGCTTTGTTTGTACATATCCACAAATTGCCTTTAATATCTTTTTCTATATTCAATACATTGCAATTTTCTATATTTAAATGCTTAATGTCTTTTGATAATAAGTTATATTTAAATAAATCGCCATTGGTCCCAAAATAAACATTTTTACTTAGAGTATCTTCGTATGCTGATAAGCAAGACTTGTTTTGATTATTATAAGTTAATGGCAAAAAAGAAAAATTCCCATGGTCATAAATTAATATCCTGAAGCATGTCGGAATCATCCATTGTCCGAGCGAATTACAAAAGCCATTCATGTAAAACAACTCATTGGGCAACATATATTGACGATAGTTCGGAACTTCGGATAAAACATTGTTTTTCATCCAAAACAATTGCCCCATAAAAGAAGCAAACACTATTACAGAATCTTTATCCTCAAAAATACTCCATACGTATCGGGGCATAGACGACTTCCAATCAAAATTTCTGAAAGCCTTAGACTGCTGGTGAAAAACTCCGTTTTCGGTTCCAATAAACAAATTGCCGTTATCGTCTTCGGTAATGTCACAAATCATTACATCCATAAGCGAATCCTTATCGACAACATTGCCCGACGTATCAATTCGTATCCAGCTACACTCGTTTTGTACAAATATTATATTATTGTTTTTGGTTTTAATAAATACATCTTTTGCACTATTGTATTTACTATTGTAAATAAGCGAAAAATCAACCCCATCGAACGCATAAATGTTGTAACCTAAAGCTGTGTTTTGCCCGTTGTTTAAAATATTTAGTACAAAAATCTTATTACCTATTACTAATTGCCAGCTACCCAATCCCGAAAAAAGCTTTGTTAAACCACCTTTATTGCTATATCTATAAACTCCTGTCCTTGAAGACACCAAATAATCATTGCTGTTTGGAATTGGATTTATATCATAAAAATATA
>CAZJYL010000130.1:0-7009 GCA_964550265.1 uncultured Bacteroidaceae bacterium | reverse complement strand
AGTGGCGTAATCCATTTGTAATAAATATATAAGCGTTTTTCAAGACAGAGCTGTAGGTGGCTGCTTGCAGGAAAGTTTTTTCATCTAAAACAACACTGGGTTTTTTGCATTCAACAAGCATTAAAATTTGCCCGTTGCGGCCTGAAATCACGGCATCGGGCCTGCGTGTCATTCCGTTATACGACAAAGATTTTTCAACTGCAATGGCATGTTTGGGGTAGTCGAGATGAATATTCAGGTACATTAAAAGCTGCTGTCTCACCCATTCTTCGGGGGTAAGGCGTATCCATTTTTTTCTGAATTCATCAAATACCATTTCTTTGGAATTCACTACTTTTATTTGTGAATTATAAAAGGGCAAATTGAGTTTAATATTTGACGCCATGCAAAAAATTAGACTAAAATTGTTATTTTTGTTGGATAAATCTTTGCTTGCAAAAATAATTAATAAATGGTGAGCATTGATAAATTAATGCGGTCTGTATGAAAACAAAACCCGAAATTGTTGAAAATTGGCTACCCAGATACACAGGATTGGCTTTAAATAAGTTTGGAGAATATATTCTGCTGACAAATTTTAACCAATACGTTGAATTATTTGCTAGGATGCATAATGTACAGATTGAGGGTTTGGACCGTAGCATGCCAAATTCAACCTGCAACAACATCACAATTATCAATTTTGGGATGGGCAGTGCCAATGCAGCAACAATAATGGATCTTTTAGGAGCCATAAATCCGAAGGCAGTATTGTTTCTTGGTAAATGTGGAGGTATAAAAAAAATAACTAAAGTCGGGGATTTAATTTTACCAATTGCGGCAATAAGAGGCGAGGGGACTTCAAATGATTATTTTCCACCCGAAGTACCGGCATTACCTGCTTTTGCCCTTCAGCGTGTTATTTCTTCATCAGTACGAGACAACCACAGAGATTATTGGACAGGTACTGTATTTACCACTAACCGCCGCGTGTGGGAACATGACGACAAGTTTAAGGAATATTTGATAAAAGTTAGAGCCATAGCTGTTGATATGGAAACGGCAACATTGTTTTCGGCAGGATTTTTCAATCATATTTCTACGGGTGCATTGTTACTGGTAAGTGATGAACCAATGATATCGGAAGGCGTTAAAACCGAAGCCAGCGATAAAAAAGTAAATGAGAATTTTGTAGAAGAGCATTTGCGTATTGGCATAGGAGCTTTGCAATTATTAATAGAAAACAGTGTTTCGGTGAAGCATTTATTGTTTGACAACGATTATTCTAACCAATGACACATACAGATATCATAAAAGAAGTCAATAAAAAAGTATTCAGGCCTGTATATTTTCTTCATGGGGCTGAGCCTTATTTTATTGATTTGGTATCTGGTCATCTGGCAAATTCGATTCTTGAGCCATCGGAGCGTGAATTTAACCAAACCATAGTATATGGCAGGGATGCAAATGTGAGTGATTTGGTTACAACTTTAAAATGCTTTCCTATGATGAGCAATTATCAGGTAGTAATTTTAAAAGAAGCTCAGGATATAAAAGACAAGGAATACGAACAACTGGCCAATTATATTGCAAGCCCCCAGCAAAGCTCTGTTTTTGTAATATGTTATAAAAAGGCTGCAAGCAAAAAACTTCAGGCATTATTTTCGAAAAATCCATCTTCGGTTCTTGTATTTGAGTCTGGTGAGGTAAAAGAATCAGCATTGCCGGACTGGATTATAAAGTATTTGAGTGAGAAAAAAATTGTTTGTTCCTCAAATACGGCTCAGACAATAGCTGCGGCCCTTGGTGCAGATTTAAGTAAAATAGCGAACGAACTTGACAAAGTAATGCTTAATATACCCGAAGGCAGCACATTGACGATGGATGATGTCGAAAACAATATCGGGATTTCAAAGAAATATAACGGATTTAAGCTATTGACTGCAATTGCTCAAAATCAGAAAGAGAAAGCACTGGAAATAGCCAATTATTTGGCTGCAAACACCAAGGAAACGTCTTTATTTGCCATAATAGGATTATTAAACAATTATTTTGAGAAATTGTTTATTTACATGCAGATTAAAAACACCAAGAGCAGTGCGGAAATTGCTACCGAAATGGGAGTTAAGTTTTATTTACTTAATCAATACAAAGATTCTGCAGCCTATTACAGCATGAAAAAAATACTTGGAATTTTAAAAATTTTGCGCAATTACGATTTAAAGGCAAAAGGTGTGGATAGTCTTGTAAACGAAGGTGAATTAATTCGTGAAATGATATATAAAATTTTGCATTTATGATGGTTATAAAGATAGTAGAGAGCAGACAAGATCAAAAAGCATTTATAATGCTGCCGTTCGAATTGTATAAAAATAATTCATATTGGATTCCACCATTAATCAGCGACGAGTATAAAATATTTAATATAAAAACTAATCCTGCGATGCATTATTGCGATTCGTGTTTCTGGATTGCACAGGAAAATGGCAAAACCATTGGCAGGATTGCAGCGATTATTAACCATAAGTATAACGAAAAAGTAGGCGAAAAACTTGGCAGATTTTCACGACTTGAATGTATTGATGATGCTAATGTTGTTTCAATTTTACTTAAAACAGCCGAAGAATGGTTGCGTGGCAAGGGAATGACTAAAATTCACGGTCCGCTTGGGTTTACCAATCTCGATTTGCAGGGTTTATTAATTGAGGGATTCGATTATTTGCCTTCAATAGCTTCGGTTTATCATCACAAATACTATCAAACTTATATTGAACAATGCGGATTTGAAAAGGAAAACGACTGGCTTGAATTCAGACTGCAACTGGAAGATCATATTCCCGAGAAAGCCACAAGAATGGTTGATATTATCAAAAACCGCTTTAAGCTTAGGGTTGTAAGTTTCAAAAATAAAAAGGAGATGCTGCCTTATGCATTTAAGTTGTTCGGGCTTCTTAATTCTGCATTTGATGAGTTGCCTTATGTTTCAGCTTTTGATGACACCACAAAAGAGTTTTATGTAAAAAAATACTTCAGTTTTTTAAATCCGGAATTTGTAAAAGTGGTTTTGGATGAAAAAGACGAACTCCGTGCCTTTATTGTTGGATTACCGAGTTTATCCAAAGCCATGCAAAAATGTAACGGAAGGTTATTCCCATTTAGGTTTAGATATATCATGCGGGCTTTAAAACACCCGACCGAGATGGATTTGTTATTAACAGGAGTTGACCCTGCACTACAAAGTCAGGGAGTAGCTGCCGTGTTGATATATGAATTACAGCAGGTTTTGTTAAAATACAAAGTCCCCTTTGTTGAGACTACCGGTATTTTTGAGACCAACAATAAGGCCATTACAACATGGAAAAACTATAATCACATTCAGCACAAAAGACGTCGTTGTTATGTGAAGAATCTTTAATTTAATAAATACTGTCTTACACTTTAAAAAATGAAAAAATCAGCATTAATTTCTCTTCTCATTCTGTTTTCGTTTACTGCAATTGCTCAAAAAGGTATTATTCGCGGTTTTGTTTATGACAAAGAGAATAGCGAGCCTGTAATTTTTACGAACGTTTATTTGAAAGGATCTTCTTATGGCTCGCCAACAGACATTAACGGCTTTTTTACGATTACTCAAATCCCTGCAGGCACATACGAGTTAATGATTACTTACCTGGGCTATGATACATTGAGAGAATCCATTACAATTAAGCCCGGAGAAATAATTACCCGAAAATATTATTTAGAAAAGGGGGCAAGGTCAATTAAAGAAGTCCAGATTATCGGCAACAGGGATGATGATACAACACAAACACTCATTAGCAAGGAAACCGTTACGCCAATTGAAATAAAGCAGGTACCGGCCATTGGCTCGCCTGATATAGTTCAGTATATTACAAATATTCCCGGAATTATTACTACAGGAGACCAAGGCGGACAATTGTATATCAGAGGAGGATCAAGTATTCAAAACAAGGTACTTCTTGATGGCATGGTCGTTTATAACCCTTTTCACAGTATAGGGCTTTTTTCGGTGTTCGAGACAGAAATTATCCGAAATGTGGATGTTTACACCGGTGGTTTTGGTGCAGAATATGGAGGCAGAATATCTTCTGTTATGGACATAACCACACGAGACGGGAATAAGAAAAAATTCGGCGGGGTTTTTATGGCAAATCCTTTTGGCGCCAATCTAATATTCGAAGGACCAATTGTAAAAGACAAAGGAAAAGGATTTAATTCGTCATTTATACTTGCCGCAAAAAATTCTTATTTAAGCGAGAGTTCCAAGTTGTTTTACAACTATATCGATACAGCGGGTCTTCCTTTCGATTTCAGGGATGTATATGGGAAAATTAGTTTATCAACCGACAATGGCTCAAGAATAAATTTTTTCGGATTTAATTTTACCGATGATGTTTTATATCGTTCTATTGCCAATTTCTCATGGGCTGCCAATGGCGGAGGAGCTAATTTTATACTTATTCCGGGGGCTTCGCCAACACTTATAGAAGGTGTTTTTGCTTATTCCGATTATAAACTAACACTAACAGATCAAAGTAATTTACCCAAGAGTTCATCGATAAACGGATTTAATGTTGGATTAACATTTACATATTTTGCCGGTAAAAATACTGACATAAAATACGGATTGGAACTTCAAGGCTTTAATACAGACCTGACTTTGTATAATTCAGCCCGCAGACGAATTTCTCAGCAAGATAACACTACCGAATTTGCAGGATATGTAAAATATAAAACCATCATTGACAGTACGCTTATATTAGAACCTTCTTTCCGTTTACACACCTATCCAAGTTTATCAGAAGTTTCACCTGAACCACGTCTGGCAGTTAAGTATAATGTTACAAGAAAATTCAGAGTGAAAGCAGCAGGTGGTTTATATACGCAAAACTTAATTTCGGCCTCATCTGACCGCGATGTGGTAAATCTTTTTTATGGATTTTTGTCGGGACCTGAAAATCTTCAGTCAGAATTTAATGGCAGAGAAGTAAAATCGCGTCTGCAAAAAGCTCAACATGCCATTATTGGTTTTGAATTTGGCACATTTCAATTATCAAATGACAAAACAAGGAAACAAACCTTAACTTTTAATCTGGAGTTTTATTATAAAAACTTCTCTCAGCTTACCAATTTAAACCGCAACAAGGTTTATGATGACACAGGAGAATATTATGATAAGCCGGATTATCTTAAAAAAGATTTTATTATTGAAAACGGTAACGCGGAAGGTATAGATTTGTCGGTTAAATATAACAGCAATCATCTATATTTATGGGGCGTTTATTCTTTTGGGTTTGTAAACAGATATGATGGTATAATGCATTATGCACCGCACTATGATCGTAGGCATAATGCTAATCTTGTAGCATCTTACCGGTTTGGAGAATTTAATAAATGGGAAATAGGTTTTAGATGGAATTTCGGTTCAGGATTTCCGTTTACACAAAATGCCGGATTCTATCCTTATATTGACTTTGCTGATGGGCTGAATACCGATATTTTTACATCCGATGAGCAACTTGGAATATTGTATGATAATTACAACGCAGGCCGCTTACCCTATTATCACAGATTGGATTTTAGTGCCAAGAGAGTTTTTTATTTAAGTGAAAGCACAAAACTTGAAGCTAATTTGTCGGTAACCAACCTATATAACAGGGATAATGTATTCTATTTTGATAGAATTACAAATAAACGCGTTAATCAGCTTCCGCTTATGCCAAGCTTTGGTGCCACCTTGCGCTTTTAAAATAATATGGTTTAATGCAATATCAGGATAAATACTCAAATACCATAAATTATATTATGTCGGCATTACCAATGTTTCAGCGCATTGGAGGCGCTGCATACAAGGTAAATCTCAACAATACAATTGAGTTACTTGAGCATTTAAAAAACCCGCATAAAAATTTTCAAAGCATACATATAGCAGGAACCAATGGCAAGGGTAGTGTATCTCATTGGTTAGCTTCTGTTTTTCAGGAGGCAGGGTATAAAACCGGTCTTTATACATCGCCACATTTGAGCGATTTTAGAGAGCGCATCCGCATAAATGGCATAATGATAGAAAAGAGTTATGTAACAAAATTTATTGAGAAAAACAAATCAATACTTGACAAGATTAAACCATCATTTTTCGAAATGTCGGTAGGCTTATGCTTTCAGTATTTTTCCGATAAGGAAGTTGATATAGCTATTATTGAAACAGGGATGGGGGGCAGGTTGGACAGTACAAATATTATAGAACCGGTACTGTCTGTAATTACAAACATATCGTATGACCATACTGAGTTTTTGGGAGATACCCTTGAAAAAATTGCAATAGAAAAGGCCGGAATAATTAAGCCGCAAACACCTGTAATAATTGGCGAAACCCATGATGAAACAAAAAATATTTTTATAGAAATAAGTGAAAAAAACAACTCGCATATCACATTTGCCGATAATGCTATATGGGCTGATGTGCTGTTTCATTCCCTAATCCATCCAAAGCTTAAGATAAAAGTGGGTCTGCCAAAAGCAAATCACATAATATTGTCTCCATTGGCCGGTGAATATCAAATAAAGAATTTAAAAACGGTATTGGCTGCTGCGCTTAAACTCAGAAACTTAGGTTATAAAATCCATATATCTCATATAAAAAAAGGTATTGCAAATGTTGTTTTGAATACTTCAATCAGGGGGCGCTGGATGCAGCTAAACAACAGGCCTGCCATAATAGCAGATACGGGCCATAATGCGGATGGCATAACAAGCATTTCAAAAATGCTTAAATCCATGTCGTATTCTACTTTGCATATTGTGTTGGGCATGGTGAGCGATAAAAACCATATTTCAATATTAAAGTTATTGCCTCAAAATGCCAGGTATTATTTTTGCAGGCCATCGGTGCCACGCGGATTTGACGCTTTTGAACTGCAGGCAAAGGCAAAGGAAGTCTCTTTGATAGGTGACGTATATGAATCTGTTGAAGCAGCTGTTCTTTCAGCTTTTAACAATGCAAAAACAA
>CAZJYL010000129.1:0-7012 GCA_964550265.1 uncultured Bacteroidaceae bacterium | reverse complement strand
AAAACTCATTTCAGGTTAAAAATGCACAAAACAATGGTATGATAAAACTTAAATCAAAACAATATATGTTTGATTTGCATTTAAGAAAATATCAGAACATGTTTATTTCGGTAGCTTTTGAATCAGAATAAGTTTTTGATATTTATTCTTTAAAAAAGACCGACAATATTTTCATCATTATCAAATCCAATAGCTTCCGCAGCAGGTATTGAAGGCAGCCCGGGCATTCTCATAATAGAACCCGATATAGGAACAACAAATCCTGCACCTGAAGATATTTCTATTTCACGAATGTTTACAACAAAATCTGTTGGTCTGCAACGTAAATCAGGATTATCCGACAAAGAGTTTTGGGTTTTTGCAATACATACGGCCAAATTGTTAAGTCCAAGGGAGTTAATAGTTGCAAGGTCTTTTTTTGCTTTTGCGGCAAATTCAACGCCATTTGCGCCATAAACTTTTGTAGCTATTGTTGTAATTTTCTTTTCAATATCCCAACTCAAATCATATAAAGGCTTAAAGTTGGATTTATTGGATTCTATCTCGTTAACTACGGTATTAGCAAAATCAATTGCGCCTTCTGAACCTTTAGCCCATGAATCATTTACAACAAAAGAAACTTGTTGTTCTTTACAAAAATCTTCTATTACCTTAATTTCTTCAGTACTATCAGTGTCAAATTTATTTATTGTAACAATTGGATTTACACCAAACATTTTCATGTTTTCAACATGTTTGGCAAGATTTGGTAATCCTTTGTAAACAAAATCTGCATTAGGTTCTGCAAATTGTTCCTTTTTTGCACCGCCATGATATTTCAAAGCACGAATAGTAGCTACTATAACAACTGCACACGGATTTAAACCGCCCGTTTGACATTTTATATCGAAAAACTTCTCTGCACCCAAATCGCTGGCAAAGCCTGCTTCGGTAACAACATAGTCAGAAAGTGACAAGCCAGTCTTAGTTGCAATAATAGAATTTGTACCCTGTGCTATGTTTGCAAAAGGACCTCCGTGAATTATTGCAGGAGTATTATCAAGAGTTTGCACAAGGTTAGGCATAATAGCGTCTTTCAGCAAAACGGTCATTGCACCTTGAGCTTTTAAATCGCGTGCAAAAACGGGTTTTTTATCAAAAGTAAAACCAACAAAAATATTTCCAAGCCTAGTTTCTAAATCTTTTCTATCCGAAGCTAAACATAAAATTGCCATAACTTCAGAAGCAGCAGTTATGTTGAAACCGGTTTCTCTCGGAACACCATTAGCTGTTCCGCCTAGACCAATTACAATATCACGCAAGGAACGGTCATTCATATCCATTACCCGCTTCCAACCAATAGTGCGGGGATCTATATTCAAGCTGTATTTTGAATTTTGTATGTTATTATCTATTAATGCCGACAACAGATTATTTGCTTTTTCAACAGCTGATAAATCACCTGTAAAATGAAGGTTAATATCTTCCATAGGAATTACTTGTGCATATCCACCCCCTGCAGCACCACCCTTTACTCCAAAAACAGGGCCAAGAGAAGGCTCTCTGAGAACTACAGTTGCTTTTTTGCCAATCTTGTTTAAACCCATGGCTAATCCGATAGATGTGGTAGTTTTACCTTCTCCTGCCGGTGTAGGAGTAATTGCAGTTACAAGAATAAGTTTAGATTTTTTAATTTTTTCCTCATCAATATAAGAAAGCGGTATTTTGGCTTTATACTTTCCATAGAGATCAATTCTTTCGGGATTAATATTTAGCTTTTCTGCTATTTCTTTTATTGGCTTAATTTGAGCTTCTCTGGCAATTTGAATATCTGTTTTCATAAAATTAATTTTATATACAAAAATATAAAAAAACTATCATGTTTTATTATTTGTAAAATCTTATCCGGAACTCAAAAATAAGTTTCTCATTGAAAATAATTGTAACTTTACACTGTCAAAAGACAAAGTCATGAAAGAGTTAAAAATAAGAGATCTTACGCTGCGCGACGGGCAACAGTCGTTGTTTGCCACACGCATGAATCAGGCACAAGTTGATTATGTTCTTCCTTTGTTTAAAGAGGCCAATTTTTATGCGATGGAAGTTTGGGGAGGAGCTGTTCCCGACAGTATTATGCGTTATCTAAATGAAAACCCCTGGGAAAGATTAGCAAAAATTAAAGATATAATTGGCAATTCGTCTAAACTTACGGCTTTATCCCGCGGTCGTAATTTGTTTGGGTATAATCCGTATCCTGAACATGTTATTGAAGGTTTTATTAAAAATGCTATGTCAACCGGCATTGATATTCTCAGAATATTTGATGCTTTGAATGATATGGACAATATAAAAAGCTCAGTCGGCTTTACAAAAAAATATGGAGGAATAGCTGACGGCACCATATGTTACACTGTTGATCCAAAGTTGGATCCAAAAAAGAAATTTTTCGGTCTAATAAAAGAAAAACCCAAACCACCAATTTTTACGGTAGATTATTTTGTAAACAAAGCCAAGGAAATTGAAGCTTTGGGAGCCGACATGATCACATTAAAAGACATGGCGGGATTAGTTGACCACGAAAGCGCTGCTAAAATTATAAGAGCACTTAAAAACAATGTGAACATACCCATTGATTTTCACACCCACTCTACTCCCGGTTATGGCTTAGCTTCTGTATTAACTGCAATGATGAACGGCGCAGATATTATTGACACTAACATAATGCCTTTTGCCGGTGGCAGTGCCGCACCCGCTTATGAAATCATTCATCTTTTCTGTAAAAAGCTTGGTTTTGAAACGAACGTAAATATAGAAGTACTCAAAGTTCTCAGCGACAAATTAGAGGAAATCAGGCATCAGATGTTGGAATTTGACAGCTATAAAAAATTCCCTAAAAGTTTTGATTTAACAAAAGACAAATTACCAACAGAAATAGAAAAGATTTTTGACCATGCCATTAATTCAGTTGAAAAAGAAAACTACGAAGCCGTATTACAAGCATGTAATCAAATAGAAGAGTATTTCAACTTTCCGGCACCAAACGAAATGGTAAAGCATGCCCAAATTCCTGGAGGAATGTACACAAATATGCTTGCTCAGCTTAAGGCAGTAAATATGGATAGTTTATTACCAAGAGTATTAATGGCTGTTCCGGCAGTACGTACCGCAGCAGGGGCTGTTCCCTTGGTTACACCTACAAGTCAGATAGTTGGAGTTCAGGCTGTAAACTGTATTCTTGATGAAAATAAAGGTCTTCCATGGTACACAAATGTAAACACTCAATTTGTAAACCTTGTTAAAGGTTCTTACGGAAAAACTCCTGCGTCCATTGATCCTGATTTTCGCGAAAAAATCACCGGCTCCCGCAACGAAATTCCCTTTAACACAGACAATTATAAACCTCAGCCTAATAAGGTTTTAGAAGAATACGGAAATCGTAATCTTGTTGATTCGGAAAAAGATCAATTGCTTCTTGAATTATTTCCTGCTGTTGCAGAACCCTTTTTAACAAATAGGGCAAAGGCCGAGTGGGAAGCAGAGCAAGCCATTATACAAGCAGAAGAAGATGTAAAACGAGCAGAAGAAGAGCGTAAAAAAGAAATTGAACGGGCAGCCTTTAAAGCAGAAAAAGCAGCTTATAATGCGCTTAGCAAGGAAGAAAAAGAGAAAAGGCTTATAGATGGTCTGTATAATTACCCATGGTTTACTTTCTAACAGTTTCAAACGTGTTAATATATTAAACTCTCCTTAGAACTGGAAGTAAATAAAAGGTTGTACCGATTCACTACGAAACTGCAAACATAGTTGTATCAGCAATACAAATGCTGCTGCTTTAATAATAAACGGAACTTTCTTTATATATAAGTTTTCCATTTGCGGGTAAAGTTTTGCGGGAATGGCATGAATGGCAAAGCCCACAAGAGTAAGGACAACAAACAAATATCTAACATCCCAAAATGGGCTCAAATATGCCATGTCGAAATCAGATGTAATTTGAGTAATCATTGTCCACGCAGTATTAAAATCATTTGCACGGAAAAATACCCATAGAAATACTACAAAATGAAATGTAATAAACCATGAAAACAAATTATAGATTTTTGAACCCCATTTTGACTCAAATTCACCCGGCATAACAAATTTTTTCCAAAATTTATGAATGGATAAACCTAATCCGTGCATACCACCCCAAAACACAAACTTCCATGAGGGGCCATGCCATAAGCCTCCAAGCAGCATGGTAATAAACAAGTTAATATATTGTCTGACCTTTCCTTTTCGGTTTCCTCCAAGTGAAATATATAAATAATCCCGTAACCATGCTGAAAGGCTAATATGCCATCTGCGCCAAAAATCAGTTATGGAAAGCGCCTGATAGGGTTTATTAAAGTTAATGCCTAAATTAAAACCTAACAACAAACCAATTCCTATTGCCATATCGCTATAGCCGCTGAAATCGCAATAAATTTGCAATGTGTAGCCATATACGGCCATTAAATTTTCAAATCCGCTATATGTGCCCGGTGCCGCAAATACCAGGTCATTATATTGCGATATATAATCGGCTAAAACAGCTTTTTTGAATAATCCTTGCATGATGAGAAAAAATCCTCTTTGGATTTCTTCGGGGTTCATTATTATTTTGCTTTTTAGCTGCGGCAGAAAAAACTTGGCTCTTACAATCGGACCTGCAACCAAATGAGGGAAAAAGCACATATAAAAAGCATAATCCAAAAAGTTGTTGGTTGGCGTTAACTCT
Source organism: uncultured Bacteroidaceae bacterium (assembly GCA_964550265.1). Lineage (GTDB taxonomy): Bacteria > Bacteroidota > Bacteroidia > Bacteroidales > DTU049 > GWF2-43-63. The sequence continues at coordinate 2,274 of CAZJYL010000129.1, read as the reverse complement.
CGTTTATATACATCAATAATATAGCTTAATGTTTGAAAAGTATAGAATGATATTCCAATTGGTAAAAATATATCAAGGGGTTCAAAATCATTACCACTCAGCAAAGCCCAATTTTCAAGGAAAAAATTAGTATATTTAAAATACGCAAGCAAGCCCAAGCTAGTGCAAAGAGAGAATATAAGCCATAAAGTTCGATATTTTTGTTGCTTTGCCTTGTATATGGCATGAGCAAGCAAATAATCAACTGCCAATGTAATAAGTAACACAATTAAATACCAACCACTTGCTTTGTAATAAAAGAAAAAGGAAAAACCCAAAACAAACAGGGTTCGAGATAATTTATTGTTGTATAAAAAAGAATATGCTATTAAAAACAAAATGAAAAAAAACAGAAATTGTCCACTGTTAAAAAGCATGGGGCTGCTAGCATCATAAGATAATAAGTCATGAATGATATTGGTCCAACTCATCAGAAAGGAGGATTTGGTTTAAGTATTTCGGTTGGCGGAACCTTGTTTAAAAAAGTATCCGGCTTTGTCATTAAAATTTTGTAACGCGCTTCTGTTTGTAAATAAACGGCTACCGAGTCCATCCATTTATATGCCGATTCCCGTTTGGGATGAGCACCATCCTTTGTTCGCTCGAAAGAAAGCTTTTTTGACGGATAATAACGATTTTTACCAGCATATCTCAAAATTAAATCATTAATCCCTGTATCATCTTTCCAGTTTGGTGGTCCGATCCACACAAAAGGTAATGGGTCCATTTGTGCAACTATATTTCTAACATATTCGGCTCGTTCCGTGGTAATGTTTTTTACAAACAGTTCGTTCGCTCCTAAAACCAACAATACATAAGTGGGTTTATGTTTATTTATAAAATATTTTAGAGTATCACACTGACCATACCACAAAGAAGATGAGCTATACCAAATAACCGTATTCATGGTGTGATCATTTTTTCGACAATAGTCATTAAGTCTGATACGTAGAAACTCCAACATTGAATCGCCAATCAGTAAAAACTTTTGAGAAGAAGAATCAACTTTGTCATCCCCTTCGGTTTTTTTTATTGTATCAGCAATATTAGCAAGTGGCAATACTTCCGGCAAAAAGAAATTTCTAATTCCCGAATCTTTTAATTCATAATTACCTATTACAATTTTTGTTTGTGTAAAAGAAAGAACCGAAAACAATATTAAACTGCCCAGCAAAAGCCAGACATATTGAAAGTAATCCCGAGGTGGTTTTTGTGATTTAAAAAATTTCAAAACTTTTTTGGGCAAAAATAATTATTTCTCTCGTTTTTGAAGAAATAACCATTTAATGTTTTCAACATTTGAATAAACCTGCTCCCAACACAAATGACCCAATTTTGGAAACAAATAAAACTCAGCCTTTCCACCACATTGATTTACAGCATTAACCATGTTAACAGTACGGGCAGGGATAACCAAATGATCAAATTTTCCATGGAATGCTTTTATTGGTGTATTTATCAATAAACAGGCCTGAGTTTCATCTCCTCCTCCGCAAACAGGCATGGCTGCAGCAAAAAAATCTGGTCTTCTTTCAATTGCATCCCAGGTCCCGAAACCGCCCATCGACAATCCTGTAACATAAATTCTGCTAGTATCAACAGGCAATAATCTTATTAAAGAGTCTAAAAGCATGAATGTTTGAGACAATGGAACCGATGCCTGCGCAGGTGCTTTATGACTGGGTTTTGACCAGTCAACCTCAACCCAGCGGGCATCTTGAGGGCATTGTGGGGCAACAATAATGCAGGGATAAATTCTGCGAATACTGTCATTCATAAAATGCTTAATTCCATTTGTCAATTGGCTTTCGTTATCATTTCCCCGCTCACCGGCTCCATGCAAAAACAACAATAATGGAATATCTTGTTCAATTGTGTCGGGAATATAAATTCTATATGGCAAAATTACGTTATTGGAAACAAATGTTTTACGCTCCATCAGGTTTTTCCAATTATCTTGAGAAAAAACATGAAACGAAACAGCCATTAAACAAGCACAAAATGAAAAAAACCTAAATAATCGCATTTAAAAGTTTTTACAAATATCGTGAATATTTTAAAAAATGTATTTTTACATAAATATTTATTTGCATATGCGGAAAAAACTATTAAGAGTTCTGAAAATTTCAATGATTATTGTTTTAATAATTACTGCATTGATTGTAGGTTATTTTACAACGATAATTATCATAAACTCAACTCAAAATTACTCCCCATCCACGGTTGACACACTTG
>CAZJYL010000128.1:0-7038 GCA_964550265.1 uncultured Bacteroidaceae bacterium | reverse complement strand
CCAAAGCATTAAAGCGCATTTGCCGTATTCTGTTTTTATATAAAAAAATCGAAATAAAAAAACATAAAGCAGTAACGCTTCCGATAAGCAAAATCAATAACGGATTATAAATACTGCTCAATAACGGGTCTCCACTGCATTTATGCAAAAAAAGATAAACAGCCGCATCATTGGTAACAATTCTTGAAAAAGGTAAAAAAATCATTGCCAAAACAGCTAATGTGCCGCCTAACAGATAAATTGACTGAATACGCTGTATCATGTTTTTCAAATTTTAGCAAAAATAAATAAATTTCACTCCATGAGCAAATGAAGTATTTCAGGAGATTTTAATTGTGAAGTTTCAGGAAAATGATATCTGAAATACTGTAACATGACATAAAAAATATTTCTAAGAGATTGCGAAGGTATGTCTGTTTCAATGTTTTCATTAACAGGTGTTGAAGTCAATTTATATAACGCGGCAGATTCGTCATGGCTTAAACTTATGTTAACTGCATCAGAAACAAATCCCTTGGGAATAGTGAAATTTATGTTATTTTCGGCGCTATAAACATTATTTATGCCAAAACCCAACAGAGAAGCCAATCCAAATCCAAATTGAATAGGATATGCTGCATTTAAATAATTGCTGTCATTAACAAACCGAATACTTTCTTCCATAAAATTAAACAAATCGGAATTCATAGATTCTTCTTTTATGTATTTCAAGGCACACTCTGCCATAAAAGTAAGGATGGCCTGTCGTCTGAAATCATACGAACCATGGCGTGAAACAAAATCAAGGGAAAGTGATTTAACTTTTGGGAGCTTGCTTTTTGCAGAAACCAAATATTGGCATTCAACAATGCTTAAGGGGAATGACAAAAAAGGATATTGGTTTTTTTTATTTTTTAAATAGGAAGCAATGAAAAACGATTTAATACCATCACTGCACAAACACCTGATAATTAAACTATTATCGCCGTATTTTACTGCTTGTAGTACTATGCAGCGTTCAAGACTAATCATATTAATGATAAAACATAAGCTTGGTTGTTTTGGTCAAAGAACCATCTTCGTTGGTAACAAAAATAAAATATACGCCCGTTGCAGGTCTGTCGCCATTCATATCGAGGCAATTCCACACAGCTTGCCCGCCCTGTGCTCTTGTTCTATAAATCAACGTACCATACATATCCGTAATTGAAACCCATCCGCTTTCAATTAATCCCGAAACTGCAACGTATCCGTTAAAATCGCTCATAACGGGATTCGGGAAAACCAACACGGAATCAAGCGACCATTTGGCATTTGTGGCGGTACCCCTAAATGAAATAATACCATTAGTGGTTGCAAAAAACACTTCTCCGCTTTCAGGCATTATAGATATTGAGTTAACATCATTTGACAATAACGGCGAATTATCTGTGGTGAAGTGATATATTTCCTTAGTCCCATCCTCGCTAATAAGAAAAACGCCGGCTTTTTCCGTACCAATCCATTTTCTGTTGGCTCCGTCAATTGCAATACATTTCACATTTTCTGATTCAAGCAGGTTTTGAACATATCCGCCAACATCAACAAGTATTCTCTGCGCATCATAATTCCCTCCCTTAAAAACATTTTCGGGATTATAAATTACTGCTATGCCGTTTTCCATCCCAATCCAAACTTCATTATCTCTATCAACAGCAATACAATTTACACTTAGGCTGGGCAATGCGCCATTACCGGCAACTGTGGATAATTTTCGGTATTCGTCATCGGCGGTATTATCAATGGTGTTTTTGTCGTTAAAAACAAAAACACCTTCGCTACGCGGCAAAGCAATCCATTTATAACCATTTTTATCAATGGCAGGACTTGCAGCCGAGCTAAATGTGTATGACGAAGGAAAAGAAAATGTCTTGAATTGACCATTTGCCTTTCTGACACTAATGAATTTGTTATTCCCTGTAGTAACAATCCAAAGATTTTTGTCTTTATCAAAAGTTAGTCCTGCTACATTAACACGATTAGGTAATAAGCTGAATGAAGACAAAGGGCTATTATTGGCATCGTACACTGCAACAATTTGTCCATTATTAATTTCAACAAGCCCCTTTCCATACGAACCTGCAAAAATATGTTGCGGATTAGACGGATGCACTTGCACTGAAATCAGATCGAAAATTGTATCAAATCCTTCTGTGTTATAATTATAATAGAAATTCCATTTTTCATCATTAAAGACCGATATTTCTGCGCTGCGATACAAATTATTCCATGATTCATTATATCCGCCCGTTACCGTAGCAATACTGTTACCATTGCCTGTTAAACAAAACGAGTTGGCAGAATAAGGTCCTTCGGGACGCAAAAACTCATAATTCCAGTATGCCCATGTTTTTACCAGTCCGTAGTTTTTATCTCCGATATATAAAAAATTGCCCGGGGCGTATTCTGCCTGATTAGGACTTGGTGTTAAATCGTCATACTGATATACTATTCCAAGCAAATTAAGGTTTTCGTCCAGAACATTAACCGAATTGTTTACAAGAACCAGAAATTTGTTATCCGAAACCCTTATTCCATTACATTCCACGCCATCATAATCCATAAACTTGCTCCAGTTGCTTCCATCATAACTATATATAGTATCGGAATTAAAGGCGGGAAGCGAAAAAACAGCATATAATTTATCGGCAAATACTTCAATATGGTCGTAGCTGCCATTTATTATAGGAGTACTCATTTTACTCCAGTTTCCAAAATAGGCTAGATTTGTACTTGCCCTGCCGGCTTTGAAAATTCCTTCGCTTGTGGCAGCAAATATTGAATCACCATAAAATTCAATATCTTTAACATTTACATGAGAACCATTAGCTCCAATGTAATATGTATCTTTAACTTCTTTTTTTATAATATCAACAACAACAATTCCAAAACCACAGCACAAATATGCATATCTGCCATTAACAACAATATTATTAATGGTTTTGTTTCCCTGAATGCTTTTCCTTTTAACGTCGGGTAGGTTATATATGCTTGTGTCGGGTAAAATCAAATCGATATTGGCATTGGAATATCCTATTATCATTGTTTTATAAGTCTTTGAATATTCTATTGACGAAATGCCAATATCACTTAAACCATTTACCGTGGAAAGTCTGCCCAATTCCCATTTAGGCACATCATAATAAAAAAGTGAGTGTGGAGTAGCTGCATAAACCAAATCTTCGGTAACAGCAACGTCAATTACAGTAGAATATGGAAGATGGTCCCGCCATTCTCCCACAGCTATTTGTTGTGCCAATAAAGAAGCTGTAAACAGTATATATAAAGATAAAAATAAAAGGGCTTTTCTCATGAGAACAAAAGTAAAGATTTTTCTGATTAACATTAAATACTGTTTTTTATTGTACCATTTTGCTTCAGAATATCACATGATTAAAAAAACAAATTTTAAAAATGTATTTAACGATAATTACAACATTAAAGTTTTTCCATTTAACTATTTAATATTGAAATTATTACATTCATGTTGCAGTATTAACGGTAATTGATGTAGCCAATATATATATTTGTCGTTCTTTTTTACCATTACTAAACGTTATTTCACAACTCCGTAGCCGACCTGATAAGGATATATAACTTCCGCGTTTAACCATTTCAATTGCTTTTAGTGCCTGATAATTCCATAAAACCACAGTATGCCAAACGGTTGTGCGCTCCCACCTGCCTTTTTTGTTGCGAAATAATCTGTGTGTGCCTAAAGTGAAGTTTGCTTTGATTTTGTTTTCGGCATATCTTTTATACTCAGGGTCTTTTGCTGCATAGCCGCAGAGTTCAACTAAATTGTCCGGCCAAGATTTAATCGACTTTACGATAGATTCCATAGCAATGTTTTTGCAAAAATATTTGCATTATTTAGAGCTTTAATTCATACAAACATTTAATGTCGGATATAATTGCTTGTAATTAATTGTTGTCGATTACAACCGTGCTAAATCGCTCAAAACAAAAAAAGGGCCATATTAATTAATATAGCCCTTTGATATTGAGATTTTTATTTTATCGGATTTGAATTTTTTGTGGTTTTATATTCACTTTGTCTGAATTAAACAAAACAACATATAATCCTGAAGGCCAATCGGTAACAGAAATACCATCATCAGGAATATTGTTAAATGACGCCATTTTTTTACCGTCAATTGAAAGAACGTCAACAGAGATATTTTTATAATTCAAATCACTTGAAAAATTAATTTTATCAGAGGTTGGATTAGGATAAACTTTAACAACTTCCTCATTATCAAAATTATCAATTCCGGAAACAGGAGAATAATAATATGTGGCAGTTTCTATAAAAGCAAGTTGCATAGTGTTTTGATCTATTGTGTACCAATCTTCTTCTGTTCTGAGGTTAGTCATATCAAACCAAGTGAAATCAAGCATAAACGATTCTGCCTCGTGAGGAAATAAAACATTAGCGCTGGATTGGGTTTCATCGTATCTCCACACATATTTATCGCTTACACTATCCCATGAGCTGGTGCCTGAACCGGGATAATATCTGCGCTCCATATAATTTCCCAATGCAGAATGGTCATATTCAAATTTATGATCGTTTTTCCATGTGCCATAATCGTTGTATCGGCTGGTTACATAAGATAAAACATTACCGTTATAATAATAACTATCAATCATTGATGTATCCCAAGTACCATAATCGCAGTACAAATAAGTTACGGTTTTTAATAATCCGGTGATAGAATCATATTCATAAATTTCCCTGCTCAAATCATCATAAACATCACTGCCTAAATGTATGAGCTGTTTGTACTCTTTAAGTTTTCCATCAGGATAGTAGTAATAGAAGCCTTTTCCACCTATTTCCCAAGAAGAACTAATATAGTTAACATTTATTCTCTGGGTTCTTCTGCCAAGTGAATCTATTTCAAACTCCTGATAACAAGTCATTACAAATTGATTGCTTAAATATGAATATGAGTTAATTCTTTCTGTTATCCCATTTGCATTTTTAACATATTCGCTTTTCCATGTAAAAGTCGGATCATATTTATCAATGTTTTTTTCCACAAGAAGTCTTCCCGCATAATCATATTCAAAAGACAAGCAGTGTGATTCTGATTTAATACTGTCTAATTTGGTGGAAAAATCAGTTGTATTGCGAACATTTAACCCTATCATTTCAGGCTCGATATGATTGGGTTTGTAAATTTTATTGTTAAAATGCCGATTTTGTGCAAAACCTATTTGGCTCATTAAAATGAACCCGACAATTAAAATGTAAACAGTTTTCATTTCTAATAATTTTTAACAAAATTAGGTCGAATTTTACTAAAATTTTAAGGTCGAAAAATGTTTTATGCAAATGCTACATGTCGAAATATGTGATATTGCCTAATATCAAGCAACAGACGCTGCTTTTTTAATCTTTGATTTTTTCAAAATGATTAATACTGCTCTTTAATGCTTATTTGAAAAACATAAGAGTTATTTGAAATGCACAAGTTTCAATGAAAATATAAAAATCTAAACCAAACTATATTAAAAACAATTATTCGTATACAATTAAAAAGACATCTTCGTTTTCACGCTTCATCAAATATTTTTCACGGGCATATTTTTCCATTCGTTCATCACTGCTGATAATTTCCAGATACATCTTTGTATCCTTATGTATTTCATCAATGTAAAACTGGCGTTCCTTTTTGATTTTATTCAACTCGCCTCTTAAGGTTTGTTGATGTATAAAATTGTTTAGGTCAAAAAATCCCACCCACACAATAAATACAAGTGTGGCAATAAAATATTTATTCTTCAATATTGACCAAAGAGATAATTTCATCTTGATGCAAAAATAAAAATAACTATCCGATAATAATGCAATCGGATAGTTATTTATCAAACGTGTTTCGTTAATAAAACTATTTTAAAACGGTAATCCAGTTATGACTGTCGGGTTCATCACCGTATTGAATTCCCGACAACTTTTGATACAGGGCAGTACTCCATTTTCCGGCTTTACCGTCTTTACAAAACTCATATTTTGCTCCTGTTTCAAGGTCTTCAATTAAACCTATAGGGGTTATAACAGCAGCAGTACCGCATGCACCAACTTCTTCGAAAGAGCTAAGCTCATCTAATGCAATCGGACGTTTTTCCACCTTCATGCCTAAATCTTCGGCAAGAACCTGAAGACTTTTATTTGTTATGGACGGAAGAATTGAAGAGCTGCTTGGTGTAACATAAGTATTATTCTTTATTCCAAAGAAATTAGCTGCACCAATTTCATCAATATATCGCTTTTCTTTTGCATCCAAATACATTGGTGAGGCATAACCTGCTTTATGAGCTTTTATAACACCAACAAGGCTTGCTGCATAGTTACCGCCAACTTTAATGGTACCTGTACCAAGTGGGGCAGCTCTGTCGCTATCTTTAATAACAGCAATTTTAACAGGATTAAAACCTTCTTTAAAATATGGGCCAACAGGTGTTACAAAAACAATGAATGTGTATTCGTTTGCCGGTTTCACGCCAACTTCGGCACCTGAACCAAAAAGTAAAGGTCTGATATAAAGAGATGCACCTGTTCCGTAAGGAGGCAAATATTCAATATTTTCAAGTACCGCAGTTTTTACACATTCAAAAAACAAATCTTCAGGTACTTCGGCCATTAGAATGCCTTGTGCACTACGAATTAAACGCTTTGCATTTTCGTCCCAGCGAAATAAACGAACATCACCGTCCTTGCCACGATACGCTTTCATTCCTTCAAAAGCTTCTTGCCCATAATGCAATGCAGTAGCAGCGATGTGGATGTTCAAATATTCCGAATCTGTAACTTCGGGTTTTGACCATTCTCCATTTTTAAAATGGCAGCGAACGTTTTTAGCTGTTTTTTGATAACCAAAAGGCAATTTTGACCATTCTATATTTTTCATATCTGTTTAATTGTAGTTTATTCGCTAAAGTAAACAAAATATTTCATTTTGTTAATTTTTTACTATTTAGTTTTATTGATTGTAAACAAACTACAATATGATA
>CAZJYL010000127.1:0-7044 GCA_964550265.1 uncultured Bacteroidaceae bacterium | reverse complement strand
AACCTCTAACTATATTGAAAAAGTTTAAGGTTTTTCAGTTAAATACAATTATGTGTATTTTTGAAACTTCGGCGGATTCCCAAAACTTCAAGTACAAGGAACCGTTAGTGGCGCCCGTATTACATTTAATCAAACAAAAAATTATGACTGGGACGATGATGGAACAGCTACTGATGGTACCATTACCGGTTCAACATTAAATGCTTTCACAGTAACAGCCGGTGCTTCACCAATTGCATCTTTCTCAACCCTTACCTATGTTATTGATTATGGTGGAGGCCAAATGGATAATGTTACTGCAACTTACACAAAACAATAATATTTAATTAAACATAAAAAAAAGACTATCCTGAGGATAGTCTTTTTTTTTACTTTTGAAACATGATCCAAAGCGAACAATTAAAATTATTGTTAAAATATCTTGTTTATTCATTAGTCGTTTTGCTTTTAATTTCTCAGCTACGGCTAATGCTATGGTTTTTCAATACTAATTTGTTTAAACCAATTTCGGTTTCAACATTTTTTAATATTTTTTTCAAAGGACTGCAATTCGATTTCAGTACATTCTGTTTACTGCATATTATATTTATACCTTTTATATTAATCCCTTTTAATTTTTTGAATAAAAAAATAATCAGAGGCGTCCGTTATACAATATTAATAATTATAGGATTTCTTTTAATAGCGCCAAATATAATTGATGTAATATATTACAGGTTCACGCTGAAAAGAACAACTTTTGATATTTTTAATTATTTAGGTACCATGAAAACCGAAATGGGCAGATTGTCTTTACGCTTTCTGTTAGATTTCTGGTATATGTTCTTGATTTTTATCGCTTTATTTTCCGGATATGTATTTCTGATAAAAAGAACTGTTTTAAGCTCAAAAAACAAAGATATTTCTGTAAAATATAAGTATCAGCTACCTATAGCATTGCTTTTATCTGCTGTTTTAATTTTTGGTGCACGTGGCAGTTTCAATATGCGACCTCTTGGAATAATACATGCATCCAGAATTGCTGGACCCGAGTATGCCCCGCTTGTACTGAATTCTACCTATACTATAATAAAAACATACGGCAAAAATGACCTCGAAAAAAAAGAATGGTTCAGCGAAGAGGAACTTGCCAAAATTTTCAATCCCGTTCATTATTATTATTCAAAAGATAAATCCGAAAAGCAACTTAATGTTGTTATCATAATTTCAGAGAGTCTTTCTTCCGAACATTGCGGATTTTTAAATGATGGATTAACATCTTACACTCCATTTTTGGATTCGTTGAGCAAACATTGCCTTGTTTTCAACAACATGTACGCAAATTGCAAACGCAGTCTTGATGGAATTCCGGCTATTATAAGCAGTCTGCCTCCGTTAATGCAGCCCCCCTTTCTTACGTCTATGTATTCAGGAAATGAAATAGAAGGTATAGGTCGGATATTAAGCAAAATTGGATATGAAAGTGCATTTTTTCATGGCGGTTTTAACGGCACAATGAATTTTGACGGTTTTGCAGCAGCTGCAGGATACAGTAAATATTTCGGGAAAACCGAATATTCTGGCAAAAACGATGATTTCGATGGCAAATGGGGTATTTTTGATGAACCTTTTTTACAATTCATGGTTGAGAAATGCAATACCTTCAAACAGCCATTTACGGCCTGCGTTTTCACACTGTCAGCTCATCATCCTTACACTATACCAAATCACTTGAAAGGGAAATTCCCCAAAGGACCAAAACCCATATTGGAAACAATTGCCTATGCCGACTACGCCCTTAAAAAGTTTTTTGAATCAGCTTCAAATTCAAGCTGGTATAATAACACCTTGTTTATAATTACTGCCGATCATACCAGTGAATTGTATTCCGATTGTTATACCTCAGTTCCTGCCAATCATTCCATTCCTATGCTGTGGTTTATACCGAATGATAGTTCGTTTATTGGTTACAACTCAGTTTTATGTCAACAGACAGATATACTCCCCTCTATAGTTGATTATTTAAATATAAATGACACCGTTTTATCTTTTGGAAATAGTGTATTCGATACAACGACAGAACGATTTGTTATCATGTTGAATGATATGATTTATCAAATGATTACCGATGATAAAGTATTTTCCAGCTTCGACGGTGAGTCAAAATATAGTCAAACCATATTTGAGCAATGTGGCAAAATAAAAGAATTATATTCTAACAACAAAAAACATGATAACGAAAAATTAATAAAGGCAATAATTCAGCAATATAACAACAGACTAATTAGTAATCGCTTAACAAAGCCATGACAAAGCAAAAAAGCATTGTAATTGTTAATCCAATAGCCGGCTCCTCAAGAAACAGAGGGACAGAAAAAGCTATCAGGGAATGGCTAAATATTAATCATCCGGATTGTGCAATTGAGATTTCAGAATACAAAGGTCATGCACAAATAATAGCAAGCAGAGCAATCAATGAAGGATTCAACCACTTTATAGTTGCAGGAGGCGACGGTACAATAAATGAGGTGGGTACAGTCCTGTATAAAAACAAAAATATATCACTTGGTATTATACCAACAGGAAGCGGAAACGGACTGGCACTTCATCTGCGTTTGCCAAACGAAATAATAAAAGCATTGGAAATAGCATTTGGCACAAAAACAGAGCCTATAGATGTAGGGCTGTTAAATGAAAAACCTTTTTTTAGTGTCGCCGGTATTGGTTTTGATGCGAAAGTTGCCTTTACTTTCTCTCAAAAAAAAGGAAGAGGACTTAGAAATTATGTTCAAGCCGTAATTAAAGACTACCCTGCATATAAGCCAACATTGTATTCTATCAATGCCAATAATATTGAACTATCAAAAAAGCTTTTAATGATATCATTTGCAAACTCAAATCAATTTGGCAATAATATATCATTGTCTCCATATGCAAATCTTAGTGATGGATTAATCGATATTTGCCTAATGTCAAAAGTCCCATCTTCTGTTGCTGCTCTAATATCTCCGCTATTATTTTTTAAAAAAATACATAAAACACAATATTTAAAAATAATAAGAGCCAGTTCGGCTACGATAAATGTTCAGCTTCCGGCATATTATCACATAGATGGCGAGCCTTTTGCCATACAGAATCCACAGGTAGAACTTAAATTAATACCTTCAGCCTTAAAAATTAATGTAAAATAAAAAACAATGGCAAAACAAAAAATAATAGAATTTGATGGTCTGCAAAACTTAGTGTATAGCACTAATAAGGAAACTATGGCAGATATTGAACAAGGCAATAAAAATCATGAGCCCGAAACCTTGGAACCATCTAAACAAAATCTGCGGGTCTGGATAGAAAAAAATCATAGAGGAGGCAAAATTGTTACAATTATTAAAGGCTTTGAAGGCGATGAACAAGCTTTGAAAGACTTAGGGAAAAAATTAAAAACTTATTGCGGAACAGGTGGTAGCGAAAAAAACGGCGAAATCATTATTCAGGGGCATCACGCCGATAAAGTGCTGAAATTTTTACTGGACAATGGATACAAGGCTAAACGCGCCGGGGGATGAAATCTATGAAAGTATTTTATCACTTTCCTCTGCCTCTTTTATCAACTGCTGATATTCTTCATTACTAAACCCACTGTAAATATAGTTAATCGGATTTACTTTTTGCCCATTCCTTATTACTTCATAATGTAAGTGTGGGCCAGTGCTTGGGCCGGTATTCCCCAATAAACCTATTACTTGTCCGCGTTTAACAACATCACCCGGTTTAACAAGCTTTTTTGATAAATGTGCATATAAAGTTTGAAAACCATAACCATGATCAATAACTATAACTATTCCATACCCTGTCATTGCGCTAAACGGATCAATTACAACCCCATCTCCGGTTGCGTAAATTGGAGTACCAACCTTACCTGCCATATCTATGCCTGGATGAAATTGTGAACCTGAGTGAGAAAATGGATTTCGTCGCCAGCCAAAACCACTGGAAAACTTAATCCGATTTCTGTCAACAGGCATAATACTAGGTATGGCAGCGAGCATCTTTTCCTTGTCACGAATTATTAAAGACAATTTATTATATGAATCTGATTGAATAATGATTCTTCGATTTATCAAATCTAATTTTGACAAAATATCTTTCAAAAATGCACCACCTTCAACAATGTCAAAATTAGAATATAAATCATCCGCCCCACCTATTCCGGGGTTACGTTCATCTTCCGATAAGGGATTCATGGCAAAAATAGTTCTGTATGTCCTGTCATCTTTAGATTGCAGAGTATTCAAAATAAAGTATAATTTATCGGCTTTTGAATTTAACACTTCAAGACGTAAGCGGTAGTTATTTATTTCTCTGTTAATACGGCTTTCCTGCGGACTATCGATGAAATGAAAAAAAGTTAAAGCTAGCACAACACCTACAAGTACGGATATCCCCAACCCACTTAAAATTTTTTTCGTTAAATATTTACCGGATTTCTCCACAGTCTTTAGTGATAAAGAAATCGGATCAATTATATATTTAACTCTTTTACGAAACATTTTACAAAAATACAAAATAATAATTTGATAGTTTTTTAAAAAGACCTATATCGCTTTAAATTAGACAAATAAGCTATTTGATAAAACAAGAAACGTTGAAAAATTAAATTCCAATCATATATGAAAATATTCAAATTAATTTCAATTTAAGTTAACTTATTCTTTCAAAATTTTTTTAGTAAAAAGTGTGATTTTATTTTCACACTTTTGCATAATTAATTATTGTATTTATATCAAATATCCAATTTAATATGCACAATAATTATAATTTAAAAAAATGTTTTCTGTCTATAAAAAATATTATTAAAAATTGACTTAATAGAAAAACAAAATTCCATCCTCTACAAAATCAGTTCTTGATTGAGTTTAGGAAATTATTAACTTTGCTTAAAATTGTTTATCATGAATAAAATTATTCATTCGGAAAAAGCTCCAAAAGCCGTCGGGCCTTATAGTCAGGCTGTACAAACAGGAAACCTTTTGTTCATTTCTGGTCAGATTCCTTTAGATGCCGAGACTGGCAAATTAGTTGAAGGTGGTATCGTAGAACAGACAATTCAAGTTTTAAAAAATTTAGGATATATTTTAAAAGAAGCGGGATATGATTACAGTGATGTGGTAAAATGCACCGTTCTTTTGGACAATATGGATAATTTTGCTCCTATGAATGAAGTGTATGATAAATTTTTCACCGAAAATGCACCTGCACGTGCAGCTTACGGTGTTGTTCGCCTGCCATTGGGAGCCATGGTGGAAATTGAATGTATAGCAGCCAAATAATATTTTTAACTTTATGCTTAATTACATAATTTGGGATGTAGATCCTATAATGCTCCGTATTGGTTCGCTTGAAGTAAGATATTACGGATTGCTCTTTGCCATGGGGTTTTTAGTAGGATATTATATAGTAAAGTATTTCTTTAAAAAAGAAAATGCCCCTATTGCCGAAATTGACAAAATGGCTTTATATATAATTCTTGGTTCAATAATAGGAGCCAGATTAGGGCATTGTTTTTTTTATGAACCATCTTATTTTTTAGCTAATCCTATAGAAATTTTGTTTGTGTGGAAAGGTGGGTTGGCCAGCCATGGCGGAGCAATTGGACTAATTTTAGGTCTATGGCTTTACTCACGAATTTCATGGAATCGCTCTTTATTGCACATAATGGACAGGATTGCCGTTCCTACTGCATTAGCAGGCTGTTTCATACGTCTTGGCAATTTGTTCAACAGCGAAATTTATGGACATGCTACCAATTTGCCATGGGGTTTTATTTTTGTAAGAGATGGTCAAACTTTACCACATCATCCCACGCAAATTTATGAGTCTCTAGGCTATTTGCTTATTTTCGTTGCATTGCTGTTAATGTACAATAAACGTAATGGCATTATAAACAGGGGCTTTTTGGTTGGATGGATGATTACATTAATATTCGTATTACGTTTTTGCGTTGAGTTTATTAAAAATGTCCAGGTTGATTTTGAAAAATCCATGACCTTAAACATGGGTCAATGGCTGAGCATTCCTTTTATTATTGGCGGTGTTATCTTGATTCTGTATTCCGCAAAACTGGGTCCTGCACCCGAATGGAAAGAAAATAAAGGTGGCGGCAGCCAGAAAAAAAACAATTAGGCTATATTTGTAAAATTTACATAAAAATCCTGGCCTAAATTCAAGGCGGGATTTTTTGTTTCAAATATTCCAAAGCAAGCTGAGCCACTGCCGCTCAAAGAAGCATAAATTGCACCCGATTCATAAAGATGGTTTATTATTTCACCTATTTGGGGATATTTATTTATTATTGGTTTTTCAAAATCATTAAAAAGTTTGCTACGCCATGTTCTAATCGGACAAGAAATAATATCAATTAAAGGTGTACGCCCAAAAACCGGCTCAACTAATGAAAATGCATGAGCTGTTGACACTCCTTTATTGTTATCAGATAATTTATTCGGCTTAACAACAACAATTGTATATTTTGATAAATCCACATTAATATTTCTTAAAATCTCTCCCCTTCCCTGTGCCAAAGCCGGCTTGGATTCAATAAAAAACGCACAGTCGCTCCCAATTTCCGATGCATATCGTTTTAATAAATCGTTTGATAATTTAAGATTAAAAAAGTTATTCAGCAATATTAATGCTCCTGCAGCGTCGGAAGAACCGCCTCCCAGGCCTGCTTCGGAAGGAATTTGTTTGACAAGATGAAATAATACAGGTTCAATTGAGTGCCGCTCAGTCAATAATTTCCAAGCTTTATAAATAAGATTTTTTTCCAAAGGGATGTTGATATTTGCACCATACATTATTATTTCGGTTTTAGAAGAAATTGTGGAAACTTCAAGCGAATCATGTAATTGTATGGGCAACATAATAGTTTCTATATTATGAAAACCGTCTGAACGTTTGTTCAATACATATAATCCTAAATTAATTTTAGCTTTTGGAAAACAAAGCATATTAAAAAAGCTGAATTCAAGTTACAAATGCAACTTTTTTGTTTTTTAAAATTAATAA
>CAZJYL010000126.1:0-7053 GCA_964550265.1 uncultured Bacteroidaceae bacterium | reverse complement strand
GAATACATAATGCAAGAGCAAATAACTTAAAGAATGTAAATTTAGAAATACCATTAGGACAACTAATTGTTATTTGTGGTGTTTCTGGTAGTGGAAAATCTTCGTTGGTTTATGATATTATTGGTAAAGAAGGACAAAGGCTGTTTTATGAAAATTTTATTCCCGGAAATTATCATAATAACATTAACTTTAATCGTGCTGAGGCTGATGTAATAGATGGTTTGCCTGTTGTGTTGGTTTTAAATCAGCATACTCATACAAATAACCAAAGATCGACTGTTGGGACCATAACGGGTTTATGGGATTTGCTGCGTTTATTGTTTGCCCGTTACGCAGTGAGCAAAAATGTTGATAATGCCAGCAGAAGTTTGTTTTCGTTTAATAGTCCAATAGGTCAGTGCCCGCAATGTAAGGGATTGGGCGTAGAAGATCATATTGATGCAAACTTGCTTGTTGGAGACGAAAATAATTCTTTACGCGAAGGTGCTTTGGTTCTTACCACTCCCAATGGCTATATTATTTACTCGCAGGTAACCATGGAAGAGTTAAACAAGGTTTGCGAGGCAGAGGGATTTTCTGTGGATATGCCATGGAAGAATTTGTCAGAAGATAATAAAAACGTTATTTTTTATGGCTCTGATAAAATAAAGATACTTTTTGGAAAGCACACTTTAGAGTCGCGTTTAAAATGGTCCGGTATTACTGCAAAACCGCGGGAGGAAGGCTTTTACAAGGGTATCATCCCTGTTATGGAAGAAATTTTAAAACGCGATCGTAATCCAAACATTCTGCGTTTTGCAAAATCGTTTTTATGTAATTCGTGCAAAGGAACTAGGCTTTGTAATGATGCAATGTCGTTTAAATGGGAAAACAAGACCATTGACGATTTTAATAAAATGAGCATAGATGAATTACATATATATTTTTCTGATTTAAATACTGAAAACGAAGGTTTAAAACAAATTGTAAAACAGATTTTAAAAAGCACCTCTATACTATTGGATTTAGGTGCCGGCTATTTAAATGTTAACAGAAATTCCTCTTCGCTATCAACAGGAGAACTTAACAGATTACGGCTTGCATCCTACACCGTATCAGGACTACGAAACATCTTATATGTTTTTGACGAACCCGGAGCCGGCCTGCATGATAGTGAGCAAAAAAGCTTGATGAAAGTTTTAAGACGTTTGGTTGATAACGGAAACACTGTAATTGTTGTTGACCATCACGAAAAAAACATTATTGCAGCAGACTATATTGTTGAAATTGGCCCTGATGCAGGAGTTAATGGCGGGAACATTATTTTTTCAGGAAAGCCTTCGTCTTTTCTTTCACAAAACAACTTAAACAGCCATACAAAAAAATGGATTAATAAGATTGATAAACCTCAGCCAAAAAAGCTTGATGGTACATGTTTCAAAATATCAAATGCAGAATTAAACAATTTAAAAAACATATCGCCGTCATTTTATTATTCAGCTTTTAATGTTATTTGCGGCATATCGGGAAGCGGAAAAACAAGTTTATTAAACATAATTTCTAATCAGGCAAAAAATATTGGATTTAGCAAAACAATTTTTATTGATGCTCATCTTTTTGGGCGTAGCCCCAGAAGCAATACGGCTACTTATACCGGATTATCCGATGTTTTGAGGGATTTGTTTGCCTCAACAATAGAGGCTAAAAATAAAAAATTCACCAAAACCCATTTTTCTCTGGCTGTTCCCGGCGGCAGATGCGAAGACTGTCAAGGAGCGGGACTAAAACAGATAGGCTTGCATTTTCTTGGAAATGTTGAGGTATTATGTGAGTCATGCGGAGGAAAGCGTTTTATGGACAATGTTTTAGAAATTAGAATAGATGGGAAAAACATGAACGATATTCTAAATTTATCTATAACAGAAGCGCATGAATTTTTTAAAAATGATAAAAAAATATTAAAATACACAGAAGCATTAATTGACCTGGGGTTGGGATATGTTAAACTCGGACAGCCCTCTACAACTTTGTCGGGTGGCGAAGCCCAACGTGTTAAACTTGCAAGTGAGCTAATAAAGGGCTATAACGGGAATATACTCTTTTTACTTGATGAACCGGCTGTTGGACTACATCCACATGATGTAAACAATTTGATTTCCACTTTTGGCAAATTGATTAACAAGGGTCACACTATTATTGCAGTTGAACACGATTTGCGTATGATTGCAACTGCCGACTTTTTGTGTGAACTTGGTCCCGAAAGCGGGAAAAATGGCGGCGACATTGTTTTTTCGGGCACTCCTTATAATTTGCTGCAAAAAAATGATACCAAAACAGCTAATGCTCTTTTCGAGCTCTACAATCCATTAAAAATTTCCGGACAGAAACAAGAAATCAAAGAATTAAATAATCAAAATATCGTTTTAAAAAATGTTAAAACCAACAATCTGGATATCGACGAAATAGAATTTATTTCTAAACAAACAAATATAGTATGTGGCCCTAGCGGCTCAGGGAAATCATCTTTGATTTTTGACACCTTGTTTGCTGCTTCGCAAAATGCACTTATGGATGGCCTTTCGTTTAGAATCCGATCTCAAATGAAAAAATCGGGAAACACATCTTTTGATGATTTTTCCGGATTAATGCCTACAATAGCTCTCGAAAAGCGGAGTGCGTCAAACAATCCCAGATCCACTGTAGGCACTTATACAGGCATATACGATTTATACCGTCTATTGTATAGCCGTTTTTCAAAACATGGTTCAAGTCCATGTTCTCTATATTCCAATGCTTTTTCTTTTAATAATGAAGCGGGAGCTTGTACAGAATGTCATGGCTTGGGATTTATTACAAAATGTGACCCGGAAAAATTAATTAGCAATTCTTCAAAATCTTTACTGGACGGTGCAATGAACGGCAGCAAGCCCGGAAAATTTTATGGAGAAAGCAATGGACAATATGTTGCAATTTTAATGGCAGTAGGTAAAAAATACGGAATTGATTTTTCATTGCCTTATAATAGTCTTAATGAAGAAGCCCGACAAATTGCCATGTATGGATGCGGAGATGAGATTTTTGATGTGGAATGGAGTTATAAACGAAAGCAATTAAGCGGAGTTCATAAAATGAAATCCAGGTGGGAGGGATTTTGTAATTATATTAATGATGAATATATACGAAAACACAATGACTACAGAGCAGAAAACATATTGCCTGTAATGACCGATACCACTTGCAATAAATGCATGGGGCACAGAATAAACAATGACCGATTAAAATATCTTATTGCAAATAAAAATATTGGTGAAGTTGCTAGTATGAATGCAATAGAAGCTGTAGTATGGTTTAAAGGCCTTTTCGTTAATAAAGAAAGTGAAGGAATTATTAATGAAATTATAATGCGTTTAAATTATTTGATTGAGTGCGGAATAGGATATATTGCCCTTAGTCGTATTACGTCAACTCTTTCGGGCGGAGAATTTCAAAGATTAAGAATGTCTGCATTACTACAGTCAAAACTTTCTGATGTAATGATTGTAATAGATGAACCATCGTTTGGACTTGGTAAGAAAGACTGCTATAGAATGGCTCAACTGTTAAATAAAATCGTAAAAACAGGAAATACTTTGGTAATAGCTGACCATAATGTGCAAATATTGCAACTGGCAGAAAAAATTAAAGTTCTTGGTCCCGGTTCAGGAAAAAACGGTGGCAGATTGATAAAGGAAACTTCTTCAACAGAATATATTTCAGAAATTGAAAATATTTACTCAAAAATAACTCCCTTTACTACAAGAACAGATTTGGCAATTAGCGTTGGAGAAGCTTATGCCTTTAGTTTAAAAAACATTAATGTTGATTTTTATAGGGAAACGCTAAATGTAATAGCCGGAAATAGCGGAAGCGGTAAAACAAGCTTGTTGCACTATGTAATTTATAATTCATTTTTAGCAGGCAAGCCTGTAAAATGTAAAACCATAAAAGGCTTCGAAAATCTCGATTCCGTTGTTCTGGTGCAGCAAGATGTCTTGACTGGAAGTGTAAATAGTATTCCGGCATCATGGCTTGACATATATGATGTTTTGAAAAATATTTTTGTTTCCGAAGCCGAGAAGCTGCATTTGCCATTTAAGGCACAACATTTTTCCTTGTTCTCAAAGGAAGGCAGATGTAGTGAGTGTGGTGGTAGCGGAATAATAAAAACCAGCTTGGATTTTAGAAGCGACGCCGAAGTTCAGTGCGAAACATGCAACGGTGCCAGATTTAAAAATGAAATATTACAAGTTCTGGTAAACGGAATGTCGATAGCGGATGTGTTGAACATGAGTATTTCTGAGGCGGCTGTTTTTGTAAAGAATCAATTATCGTTTTCTAAAGCAAGGAATTTTTTAAATATTGCCGGTTTATGCGGGTTGTGCGGAATAGACTATATTTCTTTAGGTCAAAATTTAAACACACTAAGTTCGGGAGAATTACAGCGTCTTAAGATTGTTCAGGGAATTGCATCAGCAAAGGGTAAAACGCTGTTTCTACTTGATGAACCCAGTGGAGGATTACATCCTAAAGACACTTTATTGTTACTGAATTTGTTTGATTATATTTTAAAACAAGGGAATACCATTATTTGCGCATCACACGACGAAATGATAATTCGTGCGGCAGCAAACAAAATATTATTGGACTAATTATTTGTTTTTTTCATTTTATTAATTTTGTTTTAGGATTGTTTACCTTAAAACATAAAATCTTTTAAACTGTATTGTTTAATTTTTTAAAATAAACCGGTATGGATTTGGAATCTTTAAAAAAAGCTATAGTAACAAATGTTTATCATATAGACTCATCTAAAAAAATTGCTTTACACAAGCATAATACAATGGATGAGATTTTTTATTGTGTTGCCGGAAGCGGCTATGGCGTTTTGGAAAACAGCGAAACAGCTTTGTCTGTTGGCGAAGCTTTTATTGTAAAAGCAGGCGAAATGCATTCTTTAAGGACTGACGATTATTTGATAGTTGCTTCTTTTCTTGTGCCAAACCTAAGAGAAGAGAATTAGAAATAATTGCTCTTGTGCCTTTTGTATTTAAAAACCAGAACTTCTTTTCTGAGACTTTATAAAAGATTTGTTGCAACCCATTCGGCAATTTGCACAGCATTTGTGGCAGCACCTTTTCTTAAATTATCGGCAACAATCCATAAATTTAATCCATTTGCAACGCTTTCATCGCGGCGTATTCTGCCAACAAAGGTTTCATTTTTTCCTTTTGCATACAGAGGCATGGGATATATGTTTTCCGAAGGATTGTCCTGGACAACAACTCCGGGAGTTTCATTCAGAAGTTTATAAATGTTTTCCAAGTCAAAAGCTTTCTCAAACTCTATATTTACCGATTCGCTATGCCCGCCAAGAACAGGCACTCTTACAACGGTTGCGGTAATTTTAATCTGGGGCGAGTTCAGTATTTTGCGTGTTTCATTCACCAGCTTTTCTTCTTCGCTTGTATAGCCGTTTGGTAAAAACGTACCGCCATGTGGCAGACAATTCATGTCGATAGGATGCGGATAAACCATTTTACCTTGCTTTCCGGCTCTTTCATTCATAAGTTGTTCAACTGCATACAGTCCGGTACCGCTTACACTTTGATACGTAGATATTACAAGTCTGCGGACACTATATTTTGTGTGTAAGCGACTAATGGCAAGTACTAATTGGATGGTTGAACAATTTGGATTGGATATTATTTTGGTATTTTGTGTTATGGTATTAGCGTTTATTTCGGGTACAACAAGGGGAATTTCATTACACATGCGCCACTGAGAACTATTGTCGATAACAAAACATCCGTTTGCTGCAAAGCGCGGGGCCCATTCTTTTGACACTTCGGAACCTGCAGAAAAAATAGCAATGTCTGGTTTCATTTCACATGCATCGGCAGGTGTAACCGCATAATGTTTTTTTCCTCTTATTTCTATTTCTTTTCCCTTGGAACGTTCGGAAGCTGCACAAATAAACTCATCCACTTTTAAATTGCTGTCATTTAGCACCTGAACAAGTTCATTACCTACAAGGCCGGTTATTCCTACAATGCAAAGTTTCATTTTATAGCTTTATTGTTGACTATGCAAAAATACGAAATAGAAAATTGTGTTATTTGATTTTGTAAAATCAGTACAAATTTATTGTATTGTTAAATAAGGACTTATTTTTTCGTAAACGTCTTCGGTAACCAGGGCTGATTTTTTAATATCGGACAACACAGTATATTCTCCATGCTGTTTTCTGTAATTTATGAGCGATAAAGCAATATTATAACCTATATATGGATGGCTTTTAAGTTCGTCAAACGATACTGTATTTATATTTATTTTTTGAATCAGATATGGGTTTACAAAAAGGTATGGCGAAATCTGCGCAAATTTGGCAGAATCAATACCCTTGATTTCTTTTAGCTGATTAATATTAGAAAAGCCATGCAGGCGGGTTCGGTAATTTACAATGCGCAATGCAAATGTGGGTCCAATGCCTCTTACCTTTTTTAACTCGGCTGTATCGGCAGAATTTATTTCAACTCTGATTTCTTCGTTTTTGGTAGAAGTGGCAGAATAGTTCTTGTCGTTTTTTTTAAGTTCATCGGGTAGTTGTATGTATGGCTCCAATACGGAAAACTCTTCTTTGCTTATAGTATAAATTTTTGCAAAATCTTTTTTTATTCTAAATTGTCCACCTTTTTGACGATAATTTAATATGGATTTTATTTGCTTATCAGTAAGACCAAGTTCTTTCCATCCGTTTTGGTCCAGTTTGTTCGGATCGAATGGAAAAGGATTTAATTTTGATTTTGCAATGGAATATGCGGGGGCATTTAAATCGTTATAAATATTATTTTGTTCTTTAATGTCGTTTATGCTGCTCTCCCATTTTAGAATCTGTTTTTCAAATTCAGAAAAGTCATTACTTACGATAGAGGTTTTGGAATTTTGATAAAATAAAGAAAATACAATAATAAATATCATTATGGCTAATAACAGCCATATTCCTGTTTTTTCGGTACGAGAAAGGTTTAAAAATTC
>CAZJYL010000125.1:1666-7069 GCA_964550265.1 uncultured Bacteroidaceae bacterium | reverse complement strand
TCTTTCAATAGCCCTTTTTCGCTGTTAAAAGTTGCATTTACTAATTGAACTTACTTTTTGTAATGCTTGGGTTAACAAACCAAAGTATAGCTCAGTCCAATGCTGTTAAGCTGAACATTTTCAGTTTAGCAATTGGTACTTACAATGTGTCCTACGAAAAGGCGCTTGGAGACAAGAATTCAGCCCAACTTGGACTTTTCTATCTTGGTTACAAATACGGTTCAGGTGATAACAAAACCAGTTTTACAGGCATTGGTATTACTCCTGAATTTCGCATTTACTTTAATGAAGCAATGAATGGATTCTACATTGCCCCCTTTATGAGATATCAGAATTACACGTTGAAGGCTGATTATCAGGACACTGATTCAATAACATTTCAAACGGTTACCAGAACTGCAAAAGGCTCCCTTCAAACTTTTGGAGGTGGTTTAATTGCGGGTCATCAGTGGTTATTAGGAGAGCATTTTACCATTGATGTATTTCTTGGCCCTTCTTATAATGCCGGTTCTGCAAAATCAACTGACGACTCAGATGATCCTAACTATAAATTCAATACCGGAGTTTTTGATGGTTTTGGTCTTCGCTGGGGTCTGACTTTTGGATTTGCATTTTAATCTATTCTTTACATTCACAAAAGGGCTGTCTGAATCAGACAGCCCTTTTTTTCAGATTTTCATCCTAAATTAGTTAATTTGGTTTTGCGTAAAATGTGTGCTATTTAATGTTTTAAAAATTTGTATTTAAAAACATTGTTGTCCGAATAAATTTTCAATAAAAATTTTAATTCTTTTTATGCCCTCGAGCCGGGCGGGGTTTACTTTTCTTTTTCATTGCCAAAAAAATTATCAAAAGATACATTGTTGTTCTAATAAATTCTCAATTAAAATTTTTAAAGTAAACAAAAAAATCAATCGCTGATGATAAAAGGCTAAAAATCAACTGCATTACGCTAAAAACAACAAACTCGACCTTTTAGCCACTCGCACACTCGTGGCTAACGTGTCTCAAACAGTGTTGTTTTTTTACGCTCCATTACATTGATTTTATTAACGCTTTTTATCTAAGGCGGAAGCATGGTAAGTACTGTTGCGTTTCTTTTGCATTTGGCGTAAATGCACTGCTTCCGACAAAATGAAATATTTTTTATCTGACAATAGTAATTTAAGGTATAATGGACAAAAGTGATGCTTTTTTTGAGACGTTTCGTTCAAGTGGACAAAAGTGATGCTAAATAATTAAAACAAAAAATTGTTTTTCGACACTTTTGCTATATATTCGTTTTGTCAAACCGAAACGGAAACGAGCAATGCTGGGGAGCAACTCGTCAGGGATAAGTTTGACCTTATACAATTTTGTACAAAAAAGGATTACTTTTTGCAGTCCTTTTTTGTATAAAATTGGTAAGTTTTATGCCTTAAAAAACCCATCAATAAACTTCTTTTTCCGCTCTAAAGTTAATCCATTATGATTGTTCAATCGCTTTTTTAGGGCCGCAAAACTCCCTTCCAAAGAATTCGTTGTGTTTGGGATGTTTAACTCCTTATGATGCTCGTACACAAATAAATAGGGCAAATTATTTCGTATGCTGTGCCATCCACTACGCAGTTTTCTATGCGTATAATAAGTTCTGCCTGTTTTATATCTAATGTACGCTCTTTCAAAAAGTCATCCCACTTGTTTTCCCAGTTTTCAAACAACTCAATAAATTCTGTTTCAGGTAACTTTGATAGCAATTTTGATATTTCAAGCAACTCTTGTCCGGCCTGCAGTTTTGGTTTGCGGGTTAAGTATCGACGAACTATTTCTTGTTGATGATAATGACACATTTGAACAGGTATCTCACCAAACAAACGAAATAATCCTTTACGGCCATCGCATGTAATCGACAGGATTACAATGTTTTTACTAAGAATAATGTCTATGCCGGTGCGATAAAGTTCGTTTGTTTCATACTTGACATATTGTTTGTAAAGCATTGTTTTGGTGTTGCTATCTTTGAAGCACATTACACCAAAATTTCGACCAAAATAAGTCGTATCAATCACCACATTAGCCACACGCGGAAGATTGCTGTTAAAATACACAGAATACTCATCTAGTCGTCGTTGAATTGTCATGGTGGAACAATTATATTCATCTGCTAATTCTTGGTAAGTTTGCTTATTCCACTGGTATTTTTTCCACAATTCTGTCAAATTTATCAACTTGTGTGATGTGAAATTTGCTCCGCAACCATAGCATTTATATCGCTGTTTACCCCTAAAATGTCCATTCTTCTTCGTGTTTTTGCTTCCGCAATAAATACATATTTTTTTGTCACAACTATTTTTAGCCGCAAATTTATGTATTTCAATTAGTTACAGCCTGTTTTAGCATCACATTTGTCTACTATCCCTAATTTAAAAATTAAGATAGCCTGACTTTTCTCACTTTTTAGGGATAGTATCAAAATGTTTACAAGTAATTATAAATAAAAATAATAAATTTGCGCATAATTCGTTATCAGACCAAAATTTCGGCATGAAAAAAAGCCATATAATTTTATTATCATTGTTTTTAATTGCAATTTCAGCATGTTCAACCAAAAAAAACACTGCTGTTAGACGGGCATATCACAATCTTAATTCTCATTTTAATGCATATTTTAACGGAAACGAAGCTTTAAAAGAAGGTATTTCAAATCTTTCAAATGCACATATAGATAACTACACCCAAATAATATCAATATTTCCCGAAGGCAGTCAAAAAGATGTTATGGGAATTACTCCTTTAATGGACAGGGCTATAGAAAAGGCGTATAAAGTCATTGCCAAGCATAGCATGGAATTTAAAGGTGTTGAGTATGTTAAATGGATTGACGACAGCTATTTAATGATTGGGAAAGCAAGTTTTTACAAACAAGATTACGACAAGGCAAACAGCACACTCGATTTTATAACAAAAAAATACAATAAAAATCCTGAACGATTTGACGCATATCTTTGGCTGGCCAGAACGTCAATTGCAAAAAACAAACTCAGCAAAACCGGTTCTTATCTGGCAATTGTAGAAAAAGCTCAGGAAGAAGGCAAATTACTTAAACAAACAAAAAAACTTCTTCCTCTTGTTCAAGCTGACTATAATATCAAATCTGGTAATTACGAGGCTTCGATTGATAATTTGAAAAATGCCATTTCTCTAAATAAATCTAAAAAGCAACGTATCCGCCTGATGTTTGTTATGGCACAAGTTTATCAAAAACTTGAGCGAAATAACGAGGCTTTAGCCATGTATCAAAAAATCCTGAAAAAAAATCCTAAATACGAAATTGCATTTCATGCCAGAATTTTTGCGGCTCAATGCTACGATGCAAATATGGGAAGCAGTTCTGCAATAGTAAAAGAGCTTGAAAAAATGCTAAAGGACAGCAAAAACGACGATTATCGGGATGAGATATATTTTGCTTTAGCCAATATTGCGTTTAAAGAAAAAAAAGAAAAACAGGGTATCGATTACCTTCTTTTGTCAGCCAAATACAGCACAGTAAATATTTACCAAAAAGCAATTACATATCTGAAACTCGGTCAAATATTTTTCGATAAACGCGATTACAAGCGTGCTCAAGCTTTTTACGATACTTGCATGACCGTTTTGCCAAAAGATTTTTCAGATTACAACAAAGTACAATCTCGTCACGAAGTGCTGAATGATTTGGTTTTAAATATAACAACAATTGAAACAGAAGATTCTTTGCAGCGCCTTGCAAATATGTCCGAAGCCGAACGTAATGCTGCAATAGATGTTTTAATTCAAAACTATATAAAAGAAGAAGAACGAAAAAAGCGTGAAGAGCGTGAACGTATGGCGGCAGCTCAAAACAGCAACTTGCCTAATATAGCAAATGCAAATGCAAATTGGTATTTCTATAATGCACAAACTGTTGCTTTTGGAAAGTCGGAGTTTAGGAAAAAATGGGGCGATCGTGAACTTGCTCCTCTTTGGCGATTAGAAAACAAACAAGCCATCGACTTTGACTTTAACGATGTTGCGTCAGATACCACATCTTTGGACGACTCAGCCAAAGCCGCCAAAAATCCACGCGACAGAAGCTTCTACATGAAGGACATTCCTTTAACTCCCGAAAAAATTGCCGAATCAAATAAAAAAATCGAAAAAGCTTATTTTGAGTTAGGTAAAATATATAAAACAGAACTGGAAGAATTTAATGATGCCATTAAGGCACATGAAACTCTTTTATCGCGATTCGACACAACAAAATATAAATTAGAAACCTATTACTTTTTATATTCTTCAAATAAAAGCATAAAAAACGAAGAAAGAGCTACGTATTACAAAAATCTTATTCTTTCAAAATACCCCGAAAGCGAATTTGCCAAAATACTTTCAGATCCGGAATACTGGACAAAAGTTGCATCCCAAAAAAGTGTTGGGGAGCAGTATTACGAAAAAACCTATATGACATTCCTGACGGGTAATTATCAAAAAGTGGTATATCAAAGCGATTCGGCTTTGTCTGTATTTAAAGAAATATCATTAATTGGCAGGTTCGACTTTTTAAAAGCTCTAAGTCTTGGAAAAATTTATGGAAACGATACGCTTTTGGCAAAGATGAATTCAATTTCTTCGCGATATACAGGTGATATAAAACAAAGAGCTGATGACATTATAGCATATCTTGGCGGCGACAATACTGAGGTTTCGGATAATAAAACTGATAACGCAAATGCAAAAGTGCAAGAAATTTATAAGCCGGCAGATAATGAAACCATACATTTATTTGTGTGTTTGGTTGATGCTAAAAATATTAACCTTAACAAAATAAAAGCTGCTTTTTCCGATTTCAATAACACATATTTCAGTTCCGACAATCTTAGCGTAAGCAGCCTTTACCTATCTGATACAAGAATGATGATTTCGGTCAGTCATTTTAAAACAAAAACAAATGGGCTGACTTATCTGCGTTTTACAAAAAATGATAGAGGAATAGTAGATATAATTGCAAATAGTAATCCCGTCACATTCATTATTAGTACCGATAATTATCCTATTTTTTATAAATCGAAAGACGAACAACATTATTTAGATTTTTTCAACCGCTATTATGATGAATAGCAAAACAAGAAAGGATAATATATGGCAAAAACAACACAAAACGAATCGACCACTCCAATCATCAGCATTATTTCAGCCGGAACACTGATTAATGGAGATATTAAAACCAATGGAGATATTCGGATAGACGGACAACTTGTTGGCAACCTCACAGCAACCGGACGTGTTGTAATAGGCGGTTCAGGACAGGTTGAAGGAGAAATTCATTGCCAAATAGGCGATTTTAGCGGAAAGGTTAAGGGTAAAATTTTTGTTGATACATCAACCAGTTATCCTATGTCAACCCGT
>CAZJYL010000125.1:0-1656 GCA_964550265.1 uncultured Bacteroidaceae bacterium | reverse complement strand
TAAAATTTTTGTTGCCGAAAAATTAAGTCTTCGTGCTTCTGCATCAATTACCGGTGATATTAAAGTTCAAAAAATAAGCATTGAACCCGGAGCTGTTTTTATTGGAAATTGCGATATGCAAATTGAGCAAGAATAATTCGTTGCTGCAAAATGAAAAAACACGATGACCTGAAAAAAAAAGGTAACGACTTTGTCAGATTTTCAGGTATGGCATTCGAAATGCTTGTTATTATTGGCGGAATGACATGGGGTGCCGTGTGGCTCGACAAACAAACCGAAACCGAAATTCCATGGCTTACAATTATTTTTTCGCCACTATCCGTAATTGTGGCAATTCTATTAATAATTAAAGACCTGAACCGAAACAAATAAAAATGATAAAATCAATCTGGAGACCCTTTATCTTTTTCATTATAACATTAAATATTATAATCTGGTTAAGCGCTTTTTTATTTCCGCATATTTATGGTAAAACATGGCCAATAACTTTAAGCATTTTGGTTTTGCTTAATTTTTTCTCATTTCTGATATTTCAAAAATCATTAAAACAAAATCCGAAAACCTCTGCAATGATTTTTCTTGCACTAACTGTTGGTAAGATGTTGCTTGGAATGATTTATATATTGGTTCTTGTTATGGGCTTTGGTATAGATTCCCTAAACGACTCTTTGTTTTTTGTGATATTGTACCTGGCATTTCTTGTTCTGGAAATAGCAGTTTTCACAAAAAATGTAAGTAAAGCCAAATAGTTTAAATTAATTTATTTCTAATTGTTTATAAAAATTTACCAAAAACCTGCAAAAATGACATTGCGGTATAAATATTGTCATATTTTTTGTAATTTAGCCATTCTTTTTTGGAAATGAACGATATAATATCAATAAAGCAGCGCTTTGGAATTATTGGTCAATCGCCATTGATTGACAGAGCAATTGATATTGCAAGGCAGGTGGCACCTACAGATTTAACTGTGTTAATTACAGGCGAAAGCGGTTCGGGTAAGGAGGTATTTCCCAAAATCATTCATCAATTCAGTTCGCGTAAGCATGGACCTTTTATCGCCGTAAACTGTGGGGCTATTCCGGAGGGAACAATTGACAGTGAGTTATTTGGCCACGAGAAAGGTTCTTTTACGGGAGCTACCGATGCCCGCAAAGGATATTTTGAAGTTGTAAACGGAGGCACCATTTTTTTGGATGAGGTTGCAGAACTTCCACTAAGCACGCAGGTTAGATTATTACGAGTATTGGAAAGCGGTGAGTTTTTAAGAGTTGGTTCATCAAAAGTGCTTAAAACCGATGTACGTGTTGTTGCAGCCACAAATGTGAAATTGGGAGAAGCAATTTCAAGCGGAAAATTCAGAGAAGACCTTTTTTATCGCCTTAATACTGTTCCCATTCATATTCCTCCGCTTCGTGAACGCAAAGAAGACATAGTATTATTATTCAGAAAATTTGCAACAGATTTTGCCGAAAAATACAGAATGCCCCCATTGCATCTTACCGAAGAAGCACAAAATATGCTTAGAAACAATAATTGGTCGGGCAATGTAAGGCAGCTTAAAAACGTAACCGAACAAATTTCGATAATTGAGCAGGACAGAGAAGTTACACCAAATACTCTGGCAAAATATATCAGCGACAGCAATCCCAGCAC
>CAZJYL010000124.1:0-7110 GCA_964550265.1 uncultured Bacteroidaceae bacterium | reverse complement strand
ACATTAATATACCTGATGCCAAAACCATTGTTATTCAACCCTGGGATAGAAGTGTGCTGGGTGCTATTGAAAAAGCAATCATGGCTGCCAATCTGGGATTTACGCCTGTTAATAATGGAGAAATAATTCGTATTTCAATTCCTCCTTTAACCGAAGAGCGCAGAAAAGAAATGGTGAAAAAAGTAAAAAGTGAAGGAGAAAATGCAAAGATAGCTGTTAGAAATATTAGAAGAAATGCTGTTGACAGCGCACGTAAACTAACTAAAAACGGTATTCCGGAAGATGAAGTAAAAAATCTGGAAAAAGACATTCAAACAGTTACTGACAAAAGTATCGAAAAAATAGATCAGATTATATCTTCAAAAGAAAAAGATATTATGACTGTTTAGCACTAATGCTAAAAGTTTAATCTTTTTAAGAAACAATAAGATAATTTACTCTTAATCGGCATGTACTTTTTAATACATTAGATGCTTTTTGTTACTGTTTCGCCAGCCTGCATCACTTTTGTATTCAGCAAAATATATAATTAAGTCTGCATCGCTTTTATAATCGCAAAAATAAATTGTTTTTTTTGCATCACTTTTATAATCGGCAAAATACCACAAGCCATTATTTCCCGAGGCATCACTTTTGTAAGTACATTTATATACCACTAAATCTGCATCGCTTTTGTAATTTGCAACGTAAACCTTTACCTGGGCATCACTTTTATATTGGCAGGAATAAACAACCTGAGCATTGCCGACAAAAACAAATGCTATAAAAATGACAAAAAATGATAATAATGTTTTCATGGTTCATCGATTTTTAATGTTTAGCTATTAACTACAAAAATAATGCCCGACTTAATTTTTCGGGCATTAACTATAATTAAAACAAATTATTATTCTGTTAATCTACCGTAGGAGGTGTAAAAACACGGGATTTTAGTTCGCGATCTATCATAAACATTCCCGGGCCTTTTCCTTCGGTCATTTTTACCTCAGCAAGTAACTCACCAGCCGAAGCTTCTTCCTCAACCTGCTCTTTTACAAACCACTGCAACATATTATTGGTAGCGTGGTCTTTTTCGGCAATGGCCAAATTAACGAGATTGTTAATTAATGAAGTTACATGTTGCTCATGCTTTAATGTTTCTTCAAAAACTTCTATTGCATTTTTCCATTCCTTTTTTGGCTTTTCAATCGTTTTTAGGTCAACGCGTCCGCCACGTTCGTTTATATAATCAAAAAAAATCATGGCATGAGCCAGTTCTTCCTGAGCCTGAACACGCATCCAGTTGGCAAAACCATTCATGTTTGCATCAGCAAAATATGCAGACATAGCTAAATATAAATATGAAGAATACATTTCGGCATTTATCTGCTCATTTAATGCTTTTTCAATTTTTTTATTCATAGTTTTTTGTATTTAATTTCGATTTCAAAGATAGAAAAAATATAATTACGTTCCTGACGTATTGCAATGACATAAATCATACGGCATTATTAGTTTAAGAATGCGTTTATTTATAGAAATTATAAAACAAATTTCGAGAAAAACAAAAAATCAATCTCATATAACAATAACTATCAATTATTTAAAACAAAATAAAAAACATGACTTTATTTTTTTCTATATTTGACGTCTAATAGTATAGAAATTTTAAGTTTTTATGAAATATTTTTCTTGTGTATTGTTGTTTATTTGCTCCCTTAATCTGTCAGGACAAACGTTGATAAAACAAAGCCAGCCTTTTTCGATGGATATTCCGGCATCCATTATTATAAACGATGGTCAAAAAGTTCTTGTTGCCTCTTATGACACAAAAATGTACTTAATAAATGCCACAACCGGCAATGTGGAAAAAGAAATTGCCGAGCATACTGGCTTTGTACTTGCTTTAGCCTATTGCCCCAAGACTAATATGGTAGCTTCGGCAGGGTGGGATAAGCGTATTGTTCTATGGGATGCCAATTCAATGACAAAAAAATTGGAAATCGAAGCCCATAATGACAGGATTACCAGTTTGGATTTTTCGCCCAATGGTTCACGTTTGGTCAGCGGAAGCGAAGACAATACAATTTGTGTGTGGGATGTTATGACGGGAGGTGAAATTTTTAAAATAACCGACCATACTGATGCCGTAACAACAGTAGCTTTTAGTAAAGATGGCAACAGCATTGCATCCGGTGGGTGGGATAAACTGGTGATGATTCATTCAGCTAATAATGGAAAATTAATAAATACATACAAAGGACATCGAAGCACAATCAATTCAGTTGATTTTTCGTATGCCGGCGATATGATTGTTTCGGGTGCTGATGATAACAGCATTATTATCTGGCGTACAGATACATCAAAAGTAATAGCAAAATTTGATTTTTTTAAATTACCCGTAACAAATGTTTGTTTTTTCCCGGGCGATAAATACATTTTCTGTGCGGACGGAAACGGAGAACTTAAAATATACAATGTATCCAACAAGTCACTGCTTACCCAAAAAACAATTCACGACGGGGCCATAAAAAATATTTTCGTCAACCCTACTTTAGGTTTAATGTCAAGCACAGGTTCCGAAAAAATCATGAAACTTTGGAATATTAACGAATATCTTTATTTCGATTGTGTTAAAGAAAAAACTCAGGCAATTCAAAATTTGGCAAAGCCTAAAGGAGAATTCGAAACCACCGAAATGTATGAGCGCAGAATGAAGGAATATGACATAAAGAAAGGCGCTTTTGTATCAGAATGTGCTAAAGAGGCGGAAATAGTTCGTAAAGCAAAACAAGCCGAACAAGAAAAAAAGATGCTCGAAAGTTATTCTTATGTCTTTTTCCCAATTCAAAGTTTAGGCACCTATAATGCTGATAAACAGGAGTATCCTTTTACATTTAATGGTCAATCTGCTATCATAAAACTAAATTTGGAAGAGGCAAAATCATTTAAGGAAAATGTTGCCAAAGCAAAGGTTAAAGCCATTAAACGTACTGTTAACGGAAATGTGGAATATATTAATACTGAATTTATTCATCCTACAAGTGGCAGAACTATAGCTTTTGGACATCAGGTTTCGGCATCTGAGGACCCAATTTTAGGTAAGTTTTTGCAAACCAAGCAATAAACCATTTGTGTCTTGACATAATTTTGGTTTTGTAATCCATAAATTATTCATATATTTGCAGCCCATAAAAAATGGGATTCGTGAAGACGTCTGACCAATACATCATTACTTTCAGTGGTTTAGCCTCCGGGGAGCACAACTACTCATGGGATATTGATGGAGAGTTCTTTGAAACAGACAATTATTCAGAAATCTCCGAAGCCTCAATTCATGTAAATTGTCGATTACAAAAATCGGCTAAACTCATGGAACTTGATTTTATTGCAAAAGGGACATTAACTTTACCTTGCGATCGTTGTCTCGAATTATTGCAGGTTAAAGTAAATTCTTCGAGAAAAATCATTATTAAAGAATCTGACATTATAAATTCCGATGATGATGATGTTTTTTACATTAATCGTCATGATTATCAATTTTCGGTTCAGAACTGGATTAGGGAAATGATTCTCCTCTCCCTCCCAATGCGCAATGTTCATGATGAAGGCAAGTGTGATGAAGAAATAATTGAAAAACTAAAAAAGATGTCTGACGATCATTAATTTAAAATTTTGAATGACTAAAAAATAAATTGCAATGGCAAATCTAAAGTATCGCTGGTCAAAGACCAGAACAAGGAGCAGAAGAGCAAATTTTAAAGTTGAAGCACCTACTTTTTCAACGTGTTCAAATTGCGGAACGCCGGTTTTATACCATCACGTTTGTCCTGAATGTGGTTTTTATAAAGGAAAACTGGCTATAGAAAAAAATGCATAATTCATCAATTTAATAGCTTATGAGCAAAATAAGAGCAGCCATAACGGGAATTGCCGGCGCTGTGCCTGATTACGTTTTAACAAACGAAGAGCTCAGCCGCATGGTTGACACGTCTGATGAATGGATAATGACGCGAATTGGAATTAAAGAAAGACGTGTATTAAAAGAACCTGGTAAAGGATCGAGTGATCTTGGAGCCGAAGCCGTAAAAAAGCTTCTTGAAAAAACAAATACCAAAGCTGAAGAAATAGAGCTTGTGATTTGTGCTACCGTAACTCCCGACCACCAATTTCCTGCTACAGCCAGCATTATCAGCGATAAGGTCGGAATAAAAAACGCTTTTCATTTCGACTTAAATGCAGGATGTAGTGGCTTCTTATATGGCTTGGCTACTGTTACGGCATATATTGAATCCGGCAGAGTGAAAAAGGCAATTCTCATTGGTGCCGAAAAAATGTCGTCGATTGTTGATTATACCGATCGTGCAACATGCCCCATTTTTGGTGATGGAAGCGGTGCTGCGCTTATAGAAGCAACCGAAGAAGAAATAGGAATTATGGATATGAAGCTGGAAAGCGACGGGGTTGGACGAATCCATCTATACCAAAAATCTGGAGGAAGCGTGTGGCCGGCATCAGCTGAAACTGTTGCTAATCGTGAACACTTTATATATCAAGAAGGGCAGCCTGTTTTCAAATGGGCAGTATCAAAAATGGCAGACACCGCAGTTGAGGTAATGAAGCGCAATGGACTTAATTCCGACACAGTTCAGTGGCTGGTTCCACACCAGGCAAACCTCAGAATTATAGAAGCCACAGGAAACCGAATGGGACTTCCCAAAGAAAAGGTAATGGTTAATATTCATAAATTCGGAAATACAACCGCAGCTACCCTGCCTTTGTGTTTACTTGATTATGAAGACCAGCTTAAAAAAGGCGACAATTTAATTTTGGCAACCTTTGGTGCCGGATTTACATGGGGAGCCATTTATGTTAAATGGGCTTACGACGGGAAAAAATAACCTTACTACAAGTTAAAAGTTGTTATTTTTCAAGGTTTTTTTTACTGCTATTTGGCTTAATTGATTAATTATTGTTATATTTGCATTGTCAAAGTTTAAAAAAACAGAATTATGGCATACGTAATTTCAGAAGATTGTACTGCATGCGGTACTTGTATTGATGAATGTCCGGTTGAAGCAATCAGCGCAGGTAACATTTATAAAATTGATCCTGATGTTTGCACAGACTGTGGATCATGTGCAGATGTTTGTCCGGTTGAAGCTATTCACCCGGAATAATTTCTGCTCTTAAAAAATTAAAAAGACTACTCTTTCAGGGTAGTCTTTTTTTATTATCGGTAAGAAAACAATTAATGTCTTAAAGCGTTTCTACTAACTCCCGCATCTGTTAATACAATGTAGCAGATTTTTCACGGCTTCTGATCTTAAACTGTAATACGTGTTTTTCCCTCCTCTGCGAGAATTTAAAAATCCGTTTGTTTTTAAAATACTTAAATGGTGTGATGCAGTAGCCTGCTCAATTTTTAATTTTTCATATATACTTGTAACATTCAGTTCCTGATGTTTTTCAAGTATTGAAATAATTTTTATTCTCATTGGGTGTGCAATGGCTCTTAATCTTTGTGCTGCATCTTCAATTTTTCTAATATCAATTTCTTGTTTCATTATTTATTAATATTTTATTATTCAAATATATGAACTTATTCTATCAATACAATATTTTTTCAAAAAAAATATTATTATTTGTCGATATTTGCCTTAAAAATCTGTTTTATCAATTTAAACATGAATATTATTGTCCCCAGATATATTTTTTTGCCGGATGCTACAATAAAAAACGATTTAGCTTTAATTATTAAATCCGACGGAACAATTGTTGAAGTTTTACCAATAAATAAAATAAATTCTGAGGCTGACAACATAAAGTATTATAATGGCTTGTTATTGCCTGGCTTTATAAATTGTCATTGCCATCTTGAATTAAGCTGGTGCAAAGGTCTGTATAATCCAGACACCGGTATTGAAGCTTTTTATGGCGCAATGAAAAACACACAAAAATTAAGGCCAAACGAAGATATTATAAACGAAGCCATAAATAACACCATAAAAATTTTTAAACAACAGGGAGTTGTAGCCGTCGCTGATATTAGTAATACTAAAGTATCATTGGAAGCAAAGACAAAAAGCGATATTTATTTTCATACTTTTTTAGAGGCTTTTGGCATGTCAGAAAACGATGCGAAAAGCAAACTTGACAATTTAATTTATTTACAGAAAGAATTTATTGACCACAAACAGAGTTGTTCATTATCGGCTCACACACTATTTACATTATCAAATTCGCTTATGTCGGGCTTAATGAAACACATTTCCGATTCAGGCAATATGCATAGCATTCATTTTAGCGAAAGTCAGGAAGAAATTCAGTATTTCGAAAAAAAGAGGCCCATAAAAAATGTTCATAAAAATACCGAAAAGCAAAGTATTTATAAGTCTGCTTTTGAAGCAGCCAGTGGATTATTACCTCAAAAAAACAAGATTGTTTTTGTACATAACACATTTGCAGATAAAAAATGCGTGGAAAATATTTTAAAACATTTCAAAGACCCATGGTTTTGTTTCTGCCCATCTTCAAATCAGTTTATAACAAACAGTCTTCCGGACATATATATGATAAATACACTGACTTCAAAAATACTTATAGGCACCGACAGTCTTTCATCAAATAATGATTTAAACATGTTTAAGGAAATTGATCTTATTTTAAAGAAATTTCCCGAACTTAAAGTTGAGACCTTATTAAAAGTTGCAACCTTAAACGGAGCTAATTTTATGAGGATTGACAAAACTTATGGCAGTATTGAGAAAAACAAAAAACCCGGGCTGATATTATTGGAAAATTATCAACCCGGATTAAGAGAACTCAGCAATCTAAAAATCAAACTTATAGCCTGATTTTACCACACGTCGTTTTTGATTACTTTAGGCTCCATGCCTTTTTTTAA
The DNA here is from genome assembly GCA_964550265.1 of uncultured Bacteroidaceae bacterium. Lineage (GTDB taxonomy): Bacteria > Bacteroidota > Bacteroidia > Bacteroidales > DTU049 > GWF2-43-63. The sequence goes on along the minus strand of CAZJYL010000124.1, from coordinate 224 downwards.
ACTCATTATTATTTCTTTTACCTGAGTGTCAACCTGGCTAAGATATTCATCGCATTTAGGCGTATATTGCGGGTCTGCTTTATCCAACCAGCGCTCAAGAGGAAACATTGATACGTCTTTTTTTCTAAATTCATCAAAAGTATATCTGTATCTTCCTTCTTTTGCTTCTATTTTCAATTTGTATTCAACAACGACGTTTGAGGTTAACACGTTTCCGTCTTTGT
>CAZJYL010000123.1:0-7110 GCA_964550265.1 uncultured Bacteroidaceae bacterium | reverse complement strand
CTTACCGGAGGATACGGGCAAATCACCTGCTATTAAATTAAATAGAGTTGTTTTCTGCTTACGGAGATGTTGTAAGCAATTGATTGTATTTGGCGGAATTCGCAGGGTCTATACTTTTAAGGATATTTACAACTTTAGTTTTTTCCACCATAGGCGCCGGCGTGAATACACTAATCAATTCATCTGACTTTGCCAGCATGAATAAACTAATAATAAAAAGTCCGGGTTTTTGCCTATATGCTTTTTGAATTAAGGCAACTCCTTCCGATATGCCTGCGCGAGCCTTAACAGCATCGGAAGAAAACAAGTCCATCCCGTTTAAATGATATTGAAAAATCCCCCTTCTAAAGTCGGAATAAGCACTATTTAAAATATTTTCAATAATCCAATATCTATTTTTTTGATTTTCGGCTGAACGCCATCCCTTATCGGGTGCACTTTGTGCAGCATTAACAACTCCCTGTGCTTTATCGAAAAACGGAGTGCCTGCAAGTTCGTCAAAAGAATCAAAATCGAAACCTAATATTATATAAGCATAAAATGCAAGAACTGAAGCAAGGTTTGAAGTAAAAGTATTTTCTATATAATCTAAAGGCTGACCTGCTATATATTTAAAAGATAAATCCTTATCGAGATAATTAAACAAAGGTGTGCTGTATGACGAGCCATAAACCGGTCTGCGAGCCTGAACCTGAATGGTTCCGGTGAATGATTCAATATTATCCCATGAGTTAATGGTGAGAAGAATTGAACATTCTATTTTTTCTTCCATCCTGAATTCATAATTACTCCAACGTCTGCTATTCATAAACTCATAAACGGTTGTCTGCAGGTTTTCAAAAACCGATTTATCGCTTGTTTGAACCTGGCTTGAATTAACCTGCACATTACACATAAATTCCTGCGCCTGCAGTGTTGAAAAAACAAAGATTAATATTGCAATAAAAAATATTCTCATTTTTTTGAAGCTATAAGTTTAATCAATTCGTCAACAATCAATGCAGCAACTTCGGTTTTTTTCATCAACTTATGAGGGACAGGCTTTCCCTTTTTCGAAATTAACGTTATTTTGTTTGTGTCACAACCAAATCCGCTGCCTTCATCGCTAAGCGAGTTTAAAACGATTAAATCAGCCTTTTTATTGTTCAATTTTTTTTGCGCATTTGCAATTTCGTTGTCAGTTTCCAAAGCAAAACCAATTACAAATTGATTTTTTCTTTTGTCTTTGCAAAGGGTTGCCAAAATATCAGGATTTTCGACCAGCCTGATACTATGGCTCTTATTATTATCCTTTTTTATCTTTTTCTTTGAAATAAGTTCCGGCCTGAAATCGGCAACGGCTGCAGCCATAATGGCGGCATCGCAACTTACAAATTCTTTCAGGCATGCCTCAAGCATCTGCTGTGCACTTTCAATTTTATATGTTTTCACATCTGAGTCAGGCTGCATATTAACGGGTCCAGATACCAAAACTACTTCGGCACCACGCTTCTGAAGTTCAGAAGCTATGGCATACCCCATTTTACCTGAGCTAAAGTTTCCAATATATCGCACCGGGTCAATTCTTTCAAAAGTTGGTCCTGCTGTTACCAGAATTTTTTTTCCTAAAAGAGATGGTTCATACGGGTTGTTAAAAACTGCATCTACTATCTCCTCCGGCTCACTCATTCTTCCCGCACCCTGATAACCACAAGCCAAATCACCTTCGGAAGGTCCGATAAAAATATTTCCCAACGATTTAAGATATGAAACATTTTTTTGCACTACAGGTGACTTCCACATTTTTGTATTCATTGCCGGTGCAATAAAAACCTTTCTGTCAAAAGCCATATAAGTCGTTGATAATGCATCATCGGCAATTCCTGATGCAAACTTGCCGATAATATTGCCTGTTGCAGGAGCCACAATCATTATATCAGCATTATCAGTGATTGAAATATGCTCAGGAAAATGCTGTCTTTCCTTAGGAAAAACATCTACATAAACAGGATTCCCTGAAAGAGTTTCCAAAACAGAAATTGTAACAAATTCCAGAGCATTATGAGTGCATACAACTTGTACGGAAGCACCCTTGTTCTTGAGCAGACGGATAATAAACGGCACTTTGTAAGCAGCAATGCCGCCCGAAACACCAAGTATAACTCTTAGTTTTTTCAATTACTGTTGATTTTCCTGTGTTCTTCTGCGATAGTATATCTTTTTTTCTTTAAATTCGTTAAGCGCAATAAGAGTAGGTTTTGGCAAGGACTCATACATTTTGGCCAATTCAATCTGCTCACGATTTTCGAAAACCTCTTCCAAATTGTCCATTGTGGAAAAAAATTGCTCCGACTCGTGCTGTAAATCTTCCTTAATAACCGTTGCTATTTGATTTGCACGCTTTGCAACAATCATTATGCTTTCGTAAATGCTTCCTGTCTCGTCTTCGATTTCGCGCAAGTTGCGAGTTACAGCATTTGTGTCAATTTTCAGTTTTTTGTAATCCATATATTAGTTCAATTTACCGATTTGCGTGTTTATTTTTTCATTTAATGCTTCAGCTTCCCTCTTAAATTGTGTTGAGGGAAATTGATTAATTAAACTATTGTAAGCTTTGGCTGCAAGTTCGAATCTCTCTTTCTTTTTAGCCTCTATACTGCCAATGGCATAATAATATTCCGACTTCAGAATATAAAACAAAGCCTGTTCTTTGTACTTTGTTGCAGGATATTCTTTGATTAGATTGGAAAATGCAACAACTGCTGCTCTATATTCCTCTGTTTTAAAGTACAACATGGCAATGTCAAATTCTTTTGTTTCAAGCTTTAAACGCAATTCATCCATCAATTCGTTACATTGCCCAACTTTTTCACTTTTCGGATATTTATTAACAAAAAGCTGTAATTCAGTTAATGCCTGATGTGTGGGAGTTTGGTCTAATTCGGGGTCAGCAGATTCAAGATACTGACAATATGCCGACATATAAAGAGCTTCTTCGGCGTATTTACTATTTGGTAATGTCTTTGCCAGATTTTTGAAATAGTAGGCTGCCATTAAATACTGTTGCTGATTGTAATTGCTCCAGCAATACTTATAATATGCATCTTCAAATTGTGGCAAGCCACGTAATTCCACAATTAACAAATCATATAATTGCAGAGCTTTAAAATAATTACCCTTGTTATAGTAATCGTTTGCCGCATCCAATCGAGCCTGAGCCGAACCGTCTTTCAGCAATTTGTCATACTCGCTACAGGAAATCATAGTGAACACAAGAATAATAAAAATATATCTGGGGCAAAATTTCATGGGCGCAAAATTAATAAAAATCAAGCAATTAACGACGATTAGTTCAAACTATTGTATTAACACGACTTGAAAAGTTTTTTTAATGTTTTAACAGCGTTTATCTAACATATAGATGCTTTTCGCAAATTTGCAGAATCTCAGCTACAATTCCTGAAGAGACTTCTCCAGAGTAGCAATGCGTGCTAAAGCATCTTGTTCTTTTTTGCGTTCCATCTCTAAAACCTTAGCCGGTGCACCATTAACAAACTTTTCGTTTGCTAATTTTTTTCTTACGCTTTCAAGAAATCCTTTAGTATAATCAAGTTCTTTCTGAATTTTTTCTTTTTCTGCAGCTATGTCGAGTTCGGCACTAACAAGAAATATCAACTCTTCGGTACGTACTAATGCAGTAAAAAACTTTTCGGGCTTTTCATTTAACTTTTCAAAAACATTAAGGTTGCCAAGTTTTTCAATTAAAGGCGAATAGCGCTGTAATGTGGCACCATGCTGAACAGGAGAATAAAAAACACTTAATTGTTCTTTCATGCCAATGCCTTTGTCGTTTCTATATGCACGTATCGAAATGATAATTTCCTGAACAATTTCGAAATTATTTATCAAAGTTTCATTGAACTCGAATTCAGCAGGCATAGCCTGAACCATAATGGATTCACCTTCTTTTCTGTTTTCAATGGTTTGCCATATTTCTTCCGTAATAAACGGCATGAATGGATGCAGCATCCGCATAAGCTTGTCGAAATAGCTCATTGTCTCCTTATAGGTTGCCTTGTCTATTGGATGTCCGTAAGCAGGTTTAATGAGTTCGAGATACCAGGAGCAAAAATCGTCCCACACAAGTTTATAAACCGACATTAATGCATCCGAAATACGAAAATCGGCAAATTGCTCTTCAATAATTTTTGATGTTTGTCTTAATTTATGTCCGAACCACTCTACAGAAAGAGTTGCAGAGGCAGGCTGAGATAAATTTTCGTCAATTTGCCAACCCTTAATTAAACGAAATGCATTCCATATTTTATTTGCGAAATTACGGCCCTGTTCACACAATGAATCATCATACAACAAATCGTTTCCGGCAGGAGAGCTAAACATCATCCCAACGCGAACCCCATCGGCACCGAATTTTTGCATCAGCTCAATAGGGTCAGGACTATTGCCCAATGATTTGCTCATTTTCCTTCCAAGTTTATCACGCACAATACCGGTAAAGTAAACATTCCTGAATGGAACTTCTTTTCTGTATTCCAATCCTGCCATTATCATCCTTGCAACCCAAAAAAACATTATTTCAGGTGCCGTAATTAAATCATTTGTGGGATAATAATATTTTATGTCATTGTTTTCAGTATCCATTATCCCGTTAAATACACTTATCGGCCACAGCCAGCTGCTAAACCATGTATCCAAAACATCATCATCCTGCCGTAAATCGCGGGGAGTAATTTCAGGATTTAAAGTCTGCGCTTTTATTAACGCCTGGGTTTCATCAACTGCCACAACTATTTTACCATCAGGTAAATACCAGGCCGGAATGCGCTGACCCCACCATAACTGACGAGAAATACACCAATCTCTGACATTCTCCATCCAGTACTTGTAGGTATTTTTAAATTTTGCGGGGTGAAATTTAACCTTGTCGTTCATCACCACATCCAAGGCCGGCTTGGCAATATCACTCATTTTCAAAAACCATTGTTCGCTTAGGCGGGGCTCAATAGCAACGTCAGTCCTTTCACTATATCCGACTTTGTTTACATAATCTTCTATTTTTTCAATATTACCGGCTTGTTCAAGAAGCGGAATGATTTTTTTTCGTGCTGCAAAGCGGTCTTCGCCAACAAGCAACTGAGCCTTTTCGTTTAATTTACCATCTGCTGTTAAAATATCAATTACTTCAAGTCCGAATTTTTGCCCAATAGCATAATCATTTACATCGTGTGCAGGTGTAATTTTCAAACATCCTGTACCAAATTCCATGTCAACATATTCATCGGTAATTACAGGAATCACACGATTAATAAGAGGAACCAAAACCTTTTTATTATGTAAATGTTTAAATCTCTCATCATTCGGGTTAACGCAAACAGCAGTATCAGCCAGAATAGTCTCAGGGCGAGTAGTGGCAATAACCATAAAATCCTTGCTGTTTTCAATATAATATTTCAGATAATACAATTTGGCATTTTGCTCTTTATATATTACCTCTTCGTCGCTGACTGCCGTAAGTGCACTTGGATCCCAGTTAACCATTCGATGTCCTTTGTATATCAGCCCCTTATCGTATAAACCAACAAACACCTTAATAACTGAATCGTATAAGTTTTTGTCCATTGTGAACGCAGTCCTGTCCCAGTCGCACGATGCACCAAGTTTTTTCAGCTGCTCCAGAATAATTCCACCGTGCTTTTCTTTCCATTCCCAAGCATGTTTAAGAAACTCTTCGCGTGTTAGCGATTTCTTATCAATCCCTTCGGATTTTAATTTTGCAACTACCTTAGCCTCGGTGGCAATTGATGCATGATCGGTGCCCGGCACCCAGCAAGTATTATATCCTTTCATGCGTGCCCTGCGAACCAATACATCCTGCAATGTATTGTTTAGCATGTGACCCATGTGCAAAACTCCCGTTACATTTGGCGGAGGAATAACTATGGTATATGCTTCACGTTCATCTGGTTTTGAGCGAAAAAACCCTTTCTCCATCCAGTAGGAATACCATCTATCTTCACTTTTACTTGGATCGTATTTAGCTGAAATTTCCATGTTTGAAAAATTGAGGTGCAAAAGTACAATTTAAAGTGCTAATTTGCTAATATGATAAATCATCAAACTATTAAAATTTTGCGTGAAAGCAATTCGGAAATTAATTGGGATTAACCCGTCAAATATTTGTTTTAAAGTATAAGATGCTTTGGAATAACCCAAAATAATATAAATCAAAAATATTAATCCGTAAATTTTTGAAGATATGCCGTCAAGTCTGATGCTATATCAAGTTTCATTTTTTTTGCCAGCCGGTTTTTCTTTATTTTAACAGAAGCCTCGGAAATGCCCATTACATGAGCTATTTCTTTGTTGCTTAAATTTATTAAGATATATGCGCATAGCTTTTGTTCACCCTGTGTAATATCCGGATGAGAATCAGAAAGCTTTTTAAAAAATCCGGGATATACCTGGTCAAAATGAAAGAAATAATTTTTCCAAACAGCTTCATCACTTGCGTTCAGTCGTATAATGCTTTCAATCTTTTTCAGCGAAACATCATTGGCTTTGTCTGCATTGGAAGAAATAAACTGGGTTATACATTTTTTAATGTCATGCAAAGTCTCATTTTTAGTTACGATTTGCATAGTCATTGACGTCAACTGCCTCTCTTTCATTTTTAAATCGCTGTTAAGCTTTTCTTTTTCAAGCTGCGAAATAATGGCTTTGTTTGCCAGTTCATTTTCCAGTCTAAGCTTTTCACTTTCAGCAAGTGCGTGTTTTTGATTAAGGATACGTATTCGGTTACGGATATAGAAAAACAATAAGATAAGCATTGCAAATACTATGGCAATAATAGCAACAATAAGCCATTGTACCCTGTTTTGCAGCTTAATTTGCCTGTCAAGAAGCGATTTTTCCTTTTGCCACTTACTTTGCTGTGCCGATAAAATGAAATCGGCAAAATCCCCTTCGGTAGTTTGTTCATCTATTTTTTCAGTTATTTCCTTATATTTTTTCAGATAAGAAAACGCTTTATCTATTTTGCCTTGTTTTTCATAATACAATGAATATAATTTATAAATTTCCGGAAGCTGGGCTGACGCATCGCTTTCTATG